>CAZNNK010000583.1:0-4785 GCA_964574085.1 uncultured Coleofasciculus sp. | reverse complement strand
TCATTGGCATTCAGGTAATTCATGTAGCTCAACACCGTTGGGTTGTTAACCCCCTCAATCGTCACCGACGTCCGTTGAGACATGTCCTTAGGCGGAACAATCGGCTCAGTCACCTTGTTGTAGCTATCCAGTTTACTCGGATCAAACCCCATATCCACAACCGCATTCCGCAGCACCGTAATTTGCTGTCCCGGATCAAGGTTGCGAATGGCTTGTAGCACGGCAGATGCGTTGGCGGATAAGCGATAGCCTTCGGGAATAGGCGCGACTGTTCCCTCTTCCATCCATTGTCCAAGCTGATACCAAAAGCCCAGCTTGATATTGGGTGTCCAACTGGCATAAGTGCGGCTAATCGGCTTATCGGCACGGTTTGCCAAGTCACACATGACTTGGGTTTGTTCCTGGAAGGACATTTGCTTGATTTGATTCAAGGTTGCTTCAGCAAGCACCATACTGGCAGCTCCTGGCGCAGCAATGGTAATGGTTTTGCCCATTTCCAGGTAAGCAAACCAGATCAATGCCAATTGATCTTCAGCGCTAAGTTGACTGAAACGGGCAATCGTGGCTGGTACAGCGTCAGCCGTTAGGGTTTCTGGAAATATACTACGAGCCGAATCAATGGTAAAAGGCATAAGGATCTCCTGGTGAGAAAATTGATCGAAATACGACGTAAGCGCTTGCCCTGAGTCGTTGGGGACTCTCTTGAGGCAGGCAGAAAATCTATTCACTACTCCCAATAGTAACAAAATGTAAGTCAATATAAAGATATATTTCGAGTTTTTTGTATCGTGTTTGGCAGTTTTTTTTCAGCAACTAATCCTTATCATTTTCATCAGGCTTATCTATCATTCCTAGGGAACTTGTCAAATTGTCTCCATGGAGGTAGAGTCCTGAACGCCTGATTAGTGGTGGTTTCAGCTTGCTTGTTACCCGGTCAGCCGTTAGAATTTATGAAATGTTAGAGCAGCGAGACAATTTGAGTCCGTATTGGGTGGGGAAATCCCCAAGTATTAACGAACCGTTGGTACGTGGCTATGAGTACCTAGAGGCTGTACGTCAGTTAGCATTAGAGCCACGTATGGTGGATATCAGTGATAATCCTCGGGTACGCGATCGCATCTGTACCTGGATTGGCTACAACATTGATACTGTCAACGCTGAACTCAATTCTTGTCTCAACGCCTGTCATGATTGTTTTCATCCAGAAATGCGCCGTCCGATTCAGATTGGGGCAGCGCCGTTAGCCCAGGAGTATGGGATTGATGGATTTTGTAACATTCTCCTTAATCCGGTTACCATCCTCATCGATGTGGGACGAACTGCACCGCAAGATTGGTTAGGTATCGTCGTCCATGAATATGCCCATGCTTATTTAGGATCTCCCGGTCATGATCGGCGGTTTTTTGACGTTTTGTCTCATCTTTGCTTAGGACTCGGATTACAACCGCCCGTCTGGCAACCTGATTTAGAAAACTATTTGCGAAATTGGCCCCACTGTCGTTCCCTGGCAAATCCCTTGGCGTTCTGGATGGGTTACTTTTAGGAGGGAACAGGGTGATGGGGAGATGGGGGAGATGAGGAAGCTGGGGGAGATGAGGAAGCTGGGGATGCCAACCAATGACTAATGACTAATTTTGTAAGAAGGTTACGTAATCTGTTATATAGTTGAAAGTTAAGGTTTGTAAGATTTTCTAAGATTACGGAGATTCAAACGTGGCGCTACCATTATTAGGCTACACTCCGGTAAGTCAGAATCAGCGTGTCGCTGGTTATGAAGTACCGGGGGATGAGCAACCAAGAGTTTATACAACTGAGAACATCCTGTTCGGCACAGACCTGGATGAATTGATCGAAGCGGCATACCGTCAGATCTTCTTCCATGCCTTTGCTTGGGATCGGGAACCGTTCTTGGAATCCCAACTCCGCAATGGTCAACTAACCGTGCGGGATTTCATTCGGGGATTGCTGCTGTCGAAAACCTTCTACAACAGCTTCTACGAGAAAAACAGCAACTATCGCTTTGTTGAACAATGCGTGCAGCGGGTATTGGGGCGCGATGTTTACAACGAACGCGAAAAAATTGCTTGGTCTATCGTCGTGGCGACGAAGGGAATTAAGGGCTTCGTTGATGAACTACTCAACAGCGAAGAGTACCTGACCAACTTTGGCTATGACACCGTTCCCTATCAACGGCGTCGTGTATTGCCCGGTCGTCGTCAAGGGGAAAGACCTTTTAACATTAAATCACCCCGCTACGACGGCTACTATCGTGCGAAACTGGGCTTCCCCCAAATTATTTGGCAGAACGAGGTACGCCGCTTTATCCCGCAAGACAAGCAGCCTAAAGCCGGTGATCCGACGAATTTCCTGGATATGGCACGGGGAGTTAATGCCCGACCTAATCCCCTGCCCCGGGTGTCTGCCCAGAATATCGATTATATGTCCCGTGTACCCCGTAAGTAAGCGTTAGGTCACGGATGAAGCACGCCGCCGCAGTACGGTTAGGAGTGTGCTAAAGGCTGGGGGGAGTGGGGCAATAACCTCAATCCAGTCCCCAGAGTCATTGTCCGTCCTCTGGTCTCCTGGGTTAGGAGAGAGGGGACGGGCAATTGTATTGGGATGTTGTAACCGTAGTCGCCATGCATGAAGTGCTTGTCCAGGGAGATTGACGCCGATATCTCGACCTTTACTATACAGGGGGTCTCCGACAATCGGGTGTCCGATATGGGCGGTGTGGACGCGAATTTGATGCGTGCGTCCGGTTTCCAGTTGGAAGTGGATTAGGGTATAGTTACCCAGGCGTTCTTTAATCTGCCAATGGGTAATCGCAGGACGTCCGCCTTTTTCTAGGGGAACGACTGCCATTTTTTTGCGATCGCTTGGATGGCGTCCGATGGGGAGGTTAATGGTGCCAGTTTCGGTGGCGGGAGAACCATAGACGACGCCGAGATAGTCTCGACGGGCGGTTTTGGCTTTGAGTTGGGCTTGTAGATGATGGTGGGCGTGGTCGGTTTTGGCGATCGCGATCGCACCCGTGGTATCTTTGTCTAGACGGTGGACAATACCGGGTCGTTGGACACCCCCAATTCCAGCTAGATTAGGGCAATGGGCAAGCAGGGCATTGACAAGTGTGCCGTTTTCATGTCCAGGGGCAGGATGAACCACTAGGTTGGCGGGTTTGTTAATAATCAGAATTTGCTCATCTTCATAAAGGATATCCAGGGGAATCGCTTCCGGTTTTAGGTCTAAGGGTTTGGCGTCGGGAATCGTTAGCTGGATCGAGTCTCCGGGTTGAATGGTGGCTTTTTTGGAGGTGCAGAGGTTATGGTTAAGCTGCACATTGCCCTCTTCTATGAGTTTTTGGATACGCGATCGCGACAAATCCGGTAATTGTTGAGCAAGATAGCGATCGAGTCGATCACTGTTTTGTTGGTTGTGTAAATTAATTTCTTTCACGCTTGTTTGACTTGGTTGCGTCCTATAAAGTAGACGATATCGCCTTTCTCAACTGGGTAGAGGAATCCGTTCTGATTAATCGCCATCACCTGAAAGTTTGACAGGTTTGGATCAGGAGTGCGATCGCCTATACAGACAGATCCCTGACTTCTTCAAGAAGTCGGAGATCTTGCTTAGAGACTGTACCTCATCAACCTGAAATCTGCTGTAAGTTGACACCAATTGTGGCGTCCTAATCCTATCAGTGATCACTCGCTTTTCTTTCTCGCGCCACCTTTTGAAAAAATTCACTGTACTGTTGATGACCTTGGTGAAAGACAAAGTTTAAAGTTAACGGCTCATCCACATCACGAACATCACCGGGACCTTCGAGAACAACAATTTCATCGCCTGATGTTTCATGCTGACCAATTTTCACCGGCTTGCGATTTTTGACTTCACCTTGACTACTATCGATATAGACAATAATATTGCCTGTATCTAACTCCTGACCAATAGTTTGAATCAGTTGTAAAAAGTTGCGATCGCTCCCGCCTCGGCGAACCGTTACTCGTCCCTGTATGTCTTGCACAGAGCTATTTACCGTATCTCCGACGCCAATCATCAGCGGCATTTCCTTCGGGTCGAAATTCGCTTTAACCAACGCCAGTAATTCCTCTAGCGTTTTGGGCGCTTGTCGCACATTAAAGTCTTCCCCTAAGGGATAGGAACCCGTCCGTTGGAAGTAATAACGATTTAAAATCCCTAACACACCCGCCTCTTTAATCGCCCCTTGCAGCATAAACTGAAAATCCGTGGTGCCAGAATCTTGCGCTTGAGCTGGGCGTAATAGTTCTTGTCCATTTGAATCTCTACCTAAGTTGGGAGCATAATGAACAAAAAATGAATCGCTTAATCCGCGAATTTGTGCCTCTTGCAGCAGTTCTTGCATCAGATTTTGCATGTCTTTTTGCAAATCCATATAAATTTGCGGATAGTCGCGCAGTTGTTCATAAAAAGTATTCAGATTGGCACTAGGAGACGCCTTATTCTCCAAAACCGAAGCCTGGATACAGTCCGCCAAGTTTTCAATTTCTGCGGCAGCACTCCTTTGCTCAAAAAAGCGGCGTAACCGTCGTTTAATTGTCTGCGGAACTTCGGCTAAAAATTCTAATTCGGCTTCGCTGACCCCAGGATGAGAAACATTCCCTTGACGGTCTTGCCATTGCACACCGCCACCTGCTAGACCTGGGAGATACAGCCCCTTTTCCTTAACTTCAGCCGGATTGCCAAAGGCGCGTTCAATGATACCTCTCTCATATACACATCTCCGAGCCCACGACAATAAGG
>CAZNNK010000582.1:0-4801 GCA_964574085.1 uncultured Coleofasciculus sp. | reverse complement strand
TAATTTATTCAATTTTATCGCTATTAATCCTGTTGAAATATCTGCGGAATGTAGGCTAAATAGGGTCTGCTGAATAAGTCTTGTGGTGGGGAGAGGCAATAGGGAATAGGCTTTCTTGCGACAGTTTCAACATCTCGGCGCAACCTGAACTGGTCGTTTAGTACGGGAAGCCGACTCCCCTAGCGGATTCATATCGTGCATTAATTACTTGCTCCCAATTTACATAATTTGATTCAGACAGGACACGTCAGCTCTGCCAAAATGAATACTAAAAGCCACATTCAAGTTTTCCAGAGACTTAATTAACCAGGGTACACCATCCCTAGTTGAAGACTCGTAATGATTAAACAAAATAGAAAATCGCTTTTCCAAATAGGGTTTAACTTTACGACATAGCAGCACAATCTTGAGTAGTAACACCGTCGTAACCGTTGCGCCTAAATTCGTGATTAGATCGACAAAAACAAAATGTTTCGGGCGAGCAGAACTCTCAACCACCAGAAAATTGAATAACTGGCTACAAGTTCGCATAATCAGAAATTCGCTGGGCTTCTGATTATCGCTTTGAGGTAAGGTATTTTTCAGATGCTCATACAACCGACTATTAAACTGGCGTTTTCCGTAGGCTGAATCAATGGAAGCCGTCAGATACTCATACAAATCGTCCTTAAAGTCTTTGTAGCAAGAGGTATGACTGCTATGGGTGAGGAAACTTTGAGCCAAATCTCGGCAGGTATGAGAGCCTTGGACTTTGCCAACAAACTGTTTTAGGGCAGTCCCCAACTCATGATCTGTTAAAAGGGTAGGATTTTTGACAGGCTGGATAATTTTGCTGGACGCTTCTTGCGAGTCCCGACGTTTCATTTTGGCGCATCGCACCTGATAAGTCACGTACTTTGACAAATCTAGCTCGAAACGCTGTTGGAGCCGAGATTGAATCTGCTGGACGGTTTGCCGATGTTCGTAACTACTATCTTCACTCAGCAAACAATGTTCGTACAGATAGGGATATCGCTGAATGAGGGGTCCAACTTCTTTAGAACTGGTGCAGGTTTCACCAACCACCTGAGATAAGCGATGTAGGGTAAGATATTGCTCAGTTTCTTTGAAAAGCTGTAGCAGGTGGCGTAAACGCCTAGAACCGCGAGAGTAAACCCCGGTTGCGGGTGGAATATTATCTAGTAATGCCACCAACTCAGGGATGGCGCTTTGGTGTTGCGGTTGTATTTGCCAGCGGTTAATCAGAATGTGACAGCAGCGATTCAGGATGAACTTGAATTCTTGTTCAGCCTGCTTATCCATTGCCAGCTTTTCCAATACCATCCAGATTTCCGGCTCTGGATATCGAGAGCCGTCCATGAATAGCTGTTTGAAGCGGTCTATCGTCTGCGTCGGAGATTCTACCTGTACGCAATACAGGAGATGGTCGTACAGTTGCTGCTCTTGTGAGCTGGTTTGTCTGATGTCAGAGTCTGTCCAAGTACTAGTAGTCACTTCAGTTTGCCCCCCTACGCGCAAACGCTGTGGGCTGGTCGATTTGAATGGAATTTGGCAGATCTAAGCTCAAATTTGACTTGCCCTGTACCTCAACAACCGAAAACCCTGATGCCCTTTATGAATTACCCTGCCTAAAGGAACTTGGTCAAGGATTGCTTAAATCTATATAGATGATATTATCCCTATATAATAAGCATACTAAACTAAGTATGGATCATTCCGTAAAATTATGCTGCAAAATTGTAAAGATTCAGTAAATTTAGCATAAAACGCGAATTCGATCTTTGACTTAGACTGATTGAATAAGTCGGACATGGGGTAGGGGATGAGTGTGGCTCGCCCACTCCCACCATCACAACTAGTGCAGTGCGGCAAAAATACTTGAGCAGCTTCGTAGATACGATGAAGCAGGGGGAGCAGAGGGAGCAGAGGGAGCAGGGGGAGCTGTTAGCTGTTCAGTTATTTCTGCCAGGATGCACTAGCCACAACCGATTCATCACCCTGGAATTATGCCTTGTCAGCTTTCGTTAACCCAATTCATCGAAGTCCTCGCGGCTACTCCGGTTAATCTGTCTGTGCCGATGACGGTTAATGGGATCTATGGTATTACGACTGATACCCGTAACCTGGAACCCGGTCAAATCTTTTTAGCGCTGCGGGGGGAAACCTTTGATGGACATGATTACGCTGAGGTAGCGATTGAGAAAGGGGCGATCGCGGTGATTGCTAACCGTGACCAAGGGTATCATCTTCAAGGCATACCCCAGCTTCAAGTCGATGATACTCTACAGGCATATCAACAACTGGCTCGATGGTGGCGGGATCAGTTTGATATTCCGGTGATTGCGGTTACGGGTTCTGCGGGAAAAACGACGACGAAGGAATTAATCGCAGCAGTTTTGTCTACTCAAGGCAATGTAGTGAAAACCCTGGCAAATTACAATAATGAAATTGGTGTGCCAAAAACATTGCTGGAATTAGACTCCAACCATGATTATGCCGTGATTGAAATGGCGATGCGGGGTTCTGGACAAATTGCCCTATTGACCCAAATTGCTCGTCCGACGATTGGTATGATTACGAATGTGGGAACGGCGCATATTGGACTGTTAGGATCACAGGAGGCGATCGCTAAAGCAAAGTGTGAGTTATTGGCGCAGATGCCAGACACAAGCTTGGCGATTCTCAATCATGATAACCAACGTCTCATGGATACGGCGGCTACGGTTTGGCAAGGGAAAACGTTGACGTTTGGCTTAAACGGGGGTGATGTTCAGGGGAAACTCATTGACCTGTTTAGGTTAACGGTGGATGATATCACATTTCCCTTACCCTTACCGGGAGAACATAATGCCCTCAATTATTTAGCCGCCTTAGCCGTAGCGAAGCATCTCGGGATTGATTGGACACCCCTGACGCAAGGATTAGCCGTTCAGATGCCTGCGGGGCGATCGCAACGCTACGAGTTACCTAATGATATCGTGATTCTCGATGAAACGTATAATGCTGGATTTGAAGCTATGATCGCAGCGTTGCACCTCCTCGCCCAGACACCAGGTAAGCGACACATTGCTGTTTTGGGTTCAATGAAGGAATTGGGAGACCATTCGGAACAACTGCACCAGCAAGTTGGACAGAAAGCCCAGCAACTGCAATTAGATGCGGTGTTCATTACCCTTAAGGATCGGGAAGCCGAAGCGATTACTCGGGGAATCTCAGCCTTACCCACCGAAAGCTTTACCCAAGATGACGCCTTGGTGCAGCATTTACAGGAATTGGTTCAACCGGGCGATCGCTTACTGTTCAAAGCCTCCCGTTCTGTAGGTTTGGATCGGGTTGTGCATCAGTTTCGAGAGTCCATGTCTGGGGATGTTTGACGGTGATCCTCATAAATATCGTGAACCCGGCTTGGCGGTAAATTTGAGTTCCAAAGTTAGGCGATCGCTACTGCTAGGAGAACTTTTTTTGCGAAAACAACGGGCATCTTCTACAAATCCAAAACCTGCTTTACCGCAAATAGAGGTTATATTAGGATAGCCATAATACTGACTAATTTCTCGGAGTGAATGGTCTTTATGCAAAAACCGAGAGGCAAGTTTTTTCTTCCGGTGACTCTCCAGCACACAAACGTGAGGATTACTGCACAAATCCACATCGGTTAGATAAAAGTAAAAGGTCAAACTACGGGGGTTATTCGTGTCTCGACAAAACCGTTGAGCCTCTTGGCGTCGCTCATACAGCGTTGACTCTACGGCAAAACTCCACCAAAGCTGAGTGTCTTGGTGTATGGGTTCGGCGTTGAGGTATGTAGCAGCAATTGCTAATAATGTTGAATCAGTTTCTAATTTCTTGATTGCTGGACATGACACTATAGTCTTATTGTAAATCCCCCGAACCAATGGTTTTCCAGTCTGCCTCATAACTTCTTCTTTTTCGGAGACATGAAAACTGAATTGGGGATTATTGGGTTCATGGCAAGTATTTGTCAGTGCCAAGTCTCGGATTTCTTGGATAATCGGTGCAGGGAGGTTAAGGTTTTGATAAATTCCTTTTTGTTTCAGGGAATGAATAGTCTCGGTAAAATCAATATCCGGGAAAATTGAATTTTGAGATTGAGCCTGAATATCACTTGTCTTCATCTTGCCGATTTTGTTGGCAAGAATAAAACGACGAAGACGGCTTAAGTAATTATTACCCTTTTGAAAGGAGTTAAGCTCAATACCTGCGGTAGGATTAGAAACAACATCAATGAACATCATTTTAGGTATATCTTTCAATCCATTGAAAGGAACAGTTTAGGTGTCTGAGAAATAAATTGGGGATTGATGCACGATACACCTCTAAGGGCAAGTCCTGGTCTAAATTGGATAAGGATAAGGAGATGATTAGGGGGACAAAACGTAATGTATAATTAACTCCAACGAGATAAAATCTACATAATTTTTGTCCCTTAAATGTTTATACTTCCTGTGTTTATGTAATCGTATCCAATTTTTAACCAAGAAGATAGATGTTCACGTCTAGATTACTCAAATCTTTAAGAATTGGCAGATAGTTTAAAGGGGAAGTAAAGCAGCCACTTGACCTAACGGAAGTTAGCTGATCACGTCTAAGTACCTGGACATAAATTCTGTATGCTGTACTAAGAAATGTGAATAAGCCTCAAATCCTTACTGTTCCCTATTCCCTATTCCCTGTTCCCTATTCCCGAATCAATAACCAATGACTTATTATTTATGAGCAAATAGCAACAATCCTGCCAATAGTGCCACAATCGCCGCCGCATAAAACACCCACTCTAAAC
>CAZNNK010000581.1:0-4807 GCA_964574085.1 uncultured Coleofasciculus sp. | reverse complement strand
TGCGGGTGAACCTGTGATGATGAAACATCTTTTACAAGCGACGAAAAGCGAATCTCTGAAGTTGGGGAAAATTTTAACGGATTCTGAAATCAGGGGCTGGGTTTAAGAAAGCCCTCAACTAAAGTTGGGGCTAAAAGCTTAAACCCGTTTCAACGGGTTCCAAGGTTTCCCTAGTACAAGAAGGCAGAAGTCCGAAGGCAGATGGCAGAAGGCTATAAGGAACATAAGGTAGCTGCTTTTAAGGAGCTTGTTAACTGGTTAGTTATTTCTGCCGCGCTGCGCTAGCTTGTTACTAATCAATGAACAACAAAACCCGCCCTATTCAGAAATAACCTTTCAACAAAATCTGCACTTGGTCAAAACCGGGGATGCTGGGTAGAATAAGTTACCTTTTTTTAAGGAGCGCATCAATTTCGATTACTGGACTGTTCGAGTGGGCAAGTATAGCGCTACGCGCTAGGCAACGGGCAATAGGCAATAGTGAAGAAAAACGCTTACCCATCAAGGGATTGAGCGATTTTTATTTTTCTTTTATGTCCTAACTAGAGTCCGTAGTGCTATACTGCCGTTTCTGACGTTATCTCCAGATGCTTCAGCTATTTTCAACTGCACGGTTTTAAACGATAACTTATAACATTAGCTACGCAAAATCATTTGTTTCTTTTTTTACGGGCAATAGGTTGGCAAAGCTCACGGTTACTCTGTTTAACATCGGGATTATGATTCAGATAATCTTGCAGCCAATTGCAACTTTTGGTTAACAGTTCCTCCAAATCTAAATTCCAAACAATTGCCGTATTATCTTCAGTGCCGACAGCTAACGCTTGACCATCCTGACTCCAACTGACACTGGTGACACGCCCCTCCTCGGCTTCCCAGGTTTTCACTAAAGTATCATCGAGTCGCCAAATTTGTACCCGATTATCCCAGCTTGTGGTTGCCAAAATATTTCCCAGGGGACTAAACTCAACCCGTGCCACACTATCCGTAGACCCTTTCAGGGTGGTTTGCAGTTCACCCTGGCGATTCCAGAGTTTTACTGTATTGTCATAACTGGCTGACGCTAATAATTGAGAGTCGGCAGAGAAGCTAACATCTAATACCCAATTGCTATGACCGTTTAAGGTTTTCAACAATTGTCCATTTACTGTCCAGAGTTTCACGGTTTGGTCATCACTAGCCGACGCTAATACCTGACCATCGGGACTAAAACTTACCCCATTGACGCGGGATTGATGTCCTTTTAAGGTTTTAATTAGCACTCCATCCCTTGTCCACAGTTTAATCGTTTTATCTCGACTGGCGGAGACAAGGGTTTGTGAATCGGGACTAAAACTAACATCCAACACCCAATCTTGATGACCGTTTAACACCTTAATCAATTCTCCCTGGCGATTCCACAGCCGAATCGTACCATCTCGACTAGCTGAGGCAATCCGTTCCCCATCAGGACTAAAGCTAATACTATAAATCCGTTCAGTATGTCCCGTTAAACTGTGCAGGAGTTGACCCAGACGATCCCAAATTTTGACGGTTTTATCGTTACTTGCTGTGGCAATTCGTTCTCCATCAGGAGAAAAGGTGACATCTCGCACATCATCGTCATGTCCGCGTAAAATGAGCTGAGACTGTTGGCGCAGTTCCCAAAGTTTGATAGTTTTATCATAGCTGGCAGAGGCGAGAATGACGGGAGTGGCTACTGTGTTTTTGGTTTCTTTTGTCTGTGAAGTAGGACTAAAACTGACAGCCGTTACTCTGTCGCTGTGTCCTTTAAAGGTTTTCAGTAACTTGCCATCACGATTCCACAGCCTGACTGTATTATCAGCACTGGCGGCGGCAATTAACTGACTGTCAGCGCTGAAGGTGACGTTCAATACCCAGCGTTCCGGCTGGGAAAAGGTTTTGATTAGCTGACCCTGAGTATCCCACAGTTTCACGGTGCGATCATCGCTGGCGGAGGCAATGAATTGACCATCTGGACTAAACGCTACACTGTTAACTTTTCCCTGATGTCCGGTCAGGGTTTGTTTCAGTTGACCCTCTTTTGTCCACAATTTAATGGTTTGATCGCCTCCGGCTGAGGCGACTATCTCTCCATTAGGACTAAAGCTAACCCACTGCGCTCCTTTTTTGTGAGCTGAAAGGGTATGAATTAACTCGCCATCCACTCGCCACAGTCGTACTGTACCATCTGCACCTGTGGTGGCTAAGTGTTCACCGTCAGGACTAAAGCTAACACTATAAACATGACCCTCATGCCCGGTCAATGTGCGAACCAGGCTGCCATCCCGACGCCATAGTTTGACGGTGCCATCCCAACTACTGGAGGCAATCAGCCGACTATCTGGACTAAAGGAAACACGGGTAATGCTATCTTGATGCCCTTGTAAAGTAGTGACCAATGTACCATCAGGACGCCACAATTTTACCGTGCGATCGCGGCTGGCGGAGGCAATCAGTTCTCCATCGGGGGAAAAGCTGACATCCCAGACAATATCACTATGTCCTTCTAACCGATTTCGCTCGGTTACCGAGTCTATAGCTTGGGAAAGGGCAGCAATCACTTGCAGATGGGTATCGGGTTTAACCCCTACAGTAACCTGTTTAAGCTGT
Organism: uncultured Coleofasciculus sp.; assembly: GCA_964574085.1. Taxonomy (GTDB): domain Bacteria; phylum Cyanobacteriota; class Cyanobacteriia; order Cyanobacteriales; family Coleofasciculaceae; genus Coleofasciculus. The sequence goes on along the minus strand of CAZNNK010000581.1, from coordinate 2,194 downwards.
CTGGCGCCTCGGAGTGCTTCTAGCAGCGCATCAAACTCTTTTCCAGAAGCAAATAGGGCTTCTGAGGAAGCACTAATCGCCGCGAGTTGGGCATTAAATGTTAGAATCCCGGCGCGTCGGCGTTGCACCTCAGCCCGCCATCCTAACCCCCCAGCCGTAACCGCCAGCACTGCCATTGCTGTACCAACTGCGATCGCCCGGAGTCGCTGTTTACGAACTCGTAACAGTTCCATCTGACTGTGCTTGAGCCGTGTCACCAATGTCTGCTTGCGGCGTTTTTTGTAATGGTGACGGATGGGGGCGACTAAGTAATCGTGAACCAACTGATATCGATCCTCGGGTTCGTCGGGTAGGCGAAAGAGTAGCCCTGAGCCGACTAAAATCTCCAAAATTAGGGAAAGGGGGGATGATGGATTGGCAATCGCGGCAGAAGAGGTATGTCCCATGTCCAAATCCTTGGTGCCTGATTCCAACTCGGTTTGAGTTTTCAAAGGACGAGTCCCTCGGTCATCTGTCAGAGAAAATAAAACCTGCCATACTGTCTGTTCGTTCTCAGATCCACAATCGCCAATGGCACTTAAGAGCCAACGTTCAACTAACGTGGCTTTAGGATTTGCACCTAGGGCTTGGTATTGCGCCAGAGTGGTAATCTTTTCTCGTTGTAGTTCCATCCCCACAACTTGCAATTCAATCAGCCGCACGCTTTCGGTGGGTGAGGCTAAATCGTGAACCAGGGCATCAATGAGAGCCTCGTCTAACTTAAACTGAGACCCTGAAGCCAGAGTAGAAATGACATTTTTGGCTTCTCGTGGGGAGAGATCCCCCAAGTGGTAACGAAGTTGCCGATCCAGAATATTGTTGTTAATCGCGCTCAAATTGGTATAGCGTTCGCATTCGAGCAGATAATGTAGGTAATCTTCCCGCAGCGATAAAATCACTTTGACAAAGGGCAGATTCAGGCAATGTTCCAAAAATTCATAGAACTGGCGTCGCTGTTCTAGTTCTGTACAGACGAAAAAAAATTCTTCAAACTGATCGAAAATTAGCACGATTAGTACATTGTCATCCGTCGCCTGCTGTAACTGATTCACACAGGTTGCCAGTTGGCTCAGGGGTTGGGGATCTAACGCCGTATCCGATGAGGGATTAGGGGTACAGCCTAAAGCATCGCTGAGTTGTCGAGAAAACTCTCCGCGCCAGTCGCTGTAGACTTTCTGCACCACGGGGATCACCTCTCTGGCGCTAATCGTGCGACTTTCCAAGGCGGGGACTAATCCGGCGTGAATTAGGGAACTCTTACCCACTCCCGAAGACCCATGAATCACGGTTAATTTGTGATCATTGCGGCTTAAGCGTTCCAAGAGTCGATTCACATCTGGCAATCGCCCAGCCGCCGCAATTTCCAAGGGTGATAATTGGGCTTCATGTCGCCCAGAGAGTAAGGGCGTGGCACCGAGAAAGGTAAAAAAGCCATACTGTTGTTCTAGGGAGCGCTGTTTTTGCTTGAGTTCAAAGGCTCGTAGGTAGTCTTGGTGAGCGAAGTAGAGCGATCGCAGTTCTTGGAGAATGTCCAGGTAAAGTTGGGGAGATTGATGGGGTGCTTTTGGCAGTAACCCCTCTACCCTTAACGCCGCCTCTAAATCCGCGATCGCTGCTGCTGATTCCCCCAGTTGACGCTGGGCTTTGGCACGGATGAGTAAGTACCATCCCTGATGCTGAGGCTGAAATAAGTGGGACTGATCCAAAATATCTAACGCCGTTTGCACAAAGACTTTGGCATCCTCCCAGTTGGATTCTTCTAATGCCACTGCTGCCAAAAACCCATAAGCTTGGGGTAATTGAGCCGTGTTGTCTTGGGTTTGAGACTGCGCCAATGACTGGAGTGCCAGCGCTTGTAAATCTGCCCAATTTTGTAGGTTTTGCAGAACTTCACCCAGTTGAATGGTTAAATGGGCAACCCAATCCAAACGTTCCGCCTTGGTAAAGGCGTCAATTCCTGCTTGCCAAAATTCTCTGGCTTTTTCCCAACTTCTATACTTGTGAGTTGGCTGTAATTGAGCTTGACGAGAATAACACCAACCCAGATGACACAGCAGTATCCCAATCCGTTCTTGCTGCTGTTCCGTCGTACCTACAGTGATGTCTTCAGTATCAGGAATTGTTCCTTCTGCTGTCTGCCCTCTGTCCTCTACCT
>CAZNNK010000580.1:0-4812 GCA_964574085.1 uncultured Coleofasciculus sp. | reverse complement strand
CAGAGGTAGCAAGTCTTTGCGATTAAACGCTTTTTGGGGATACACAACATGCAGACGGGTGGGAAATATATAGGGGATTAATGTGGATAAAGACATCGGCTGATTGATGGTTAATGGACAAAGAGTTTGAGGTGTGATTAGTATTAACGATTGCTTGTAAGGTACTGTTCGAGGGGGTTGTTGGGTTCATGAGACCATTGACTATTGAGCAAAGACAGGCGACCTGGATTATGATGCTCTTATCGACAGCCGGGTAATTCGATACAACTCGACCTATCCGGTTCTCATATCAGTGATAACTGATATGTCTTCTTTAAAGTTATCATTAAATATCAGTAACAACTGATATGTCAAGCCACAAGCCTGTTGCCGCTCGTAAATGTCTACCCACAACTACCCAAAACTCAGCATTTTGGGTAGGTGGGGTGAACGTGCAGACTCAGCCGTAAAAAAGAGTAACCTACCATCTAGCAAGGTTGGCTACGCTTCCTTTTGTCATGACACCCAAGAATGAACGCTAGTTTTTGGCACTGTCGGAACGATCAACGAAAGGCGAGACATCTGAGAAAGCCCTCTGATACTCCATAACAAGCCTTAGAAGCATTGTCGAAGCTTTCCATTACTTTACGAAGGACTGGTCAAACCGACCAAACAAATTGTCCAGAAATTAACGAACAGCAACCTACCCCTATCAATGATTACCAAACCTCAAGTCACCAAAACTCAAGCTACTGACCTGAAGGTCAAAATGTTTCGGGGATTTTCTGACTCCTCGCGTTTATCTATCCTTAATGTTTTACGAGATGGACCCAAGAAGGTCAACGAAATTGTTGAAGCAACAGGACTCACCCAGTCTAATGTTTCCAATCATCTGAGTTGTCTACGCTGTTGCGACTTGGTTGTCCGTCAACAGCAGGGTCGTTTTGTGTACTACCAACTCAGCGATGCCCGAATCGTCAAACTTCTTGACCTAGCTGATGAATTACTGGCTGATGTGGCTCTTGGCGTAGACTCTTGCACTCGCTATGATGTGAAAGATAGCGATCAAACAGTTTAAAATAGGTGTTAAAAGTTAGGGGTCTTCCGTCATGGTTATGAAGCAAAACACCTTGTGGCTAGAGCAATTGAAATTTAACGAGATGGGATTGATTCCGGCGATTGCCCAGGACTATCAAGACAACACCGTTTTGATGATGGCGTGGATGAACCGCGAATCCATTCAGCGTACCCTAGAAACAGGAGAAGTACACTATTGGAGCCGCTCTCGTCGCGAACTCTGGCACAAGGGCGCAACCTCTGGACATATTCAAAAAGTCAAAGCATTTTACTACGATTGTGATGCAGATGCCCTTCTATTAAAGATTGAACAGGTGGGGAATGTTGCCTGCCACACTGGAGCCAGAAGTTGTTTTTTTAATCCAGTTTCACTTCCAACGATTGAGTTCAGCGGATGAAAACTATCCATTTAGAATAACGGCGGTGTAATTGAGCATCCCACAAAACATTCGATCTGGGTTGCACTTTTTTGAGATGAAGAGTCACTTTTCACGGCGGGTGCTGTAGAATAAGCGAATGATAACGATTCTCATTCTACTATGAGCCTGACTGAAGCCTCAACGCTTGAACCTCAAACTCCGCTAACAGAAATCGACCCCGCCGATTCTGGACACCAAGCCAAATCCACTATGCCAGCGATCGCCCATCGTCCTCGACGGTTGCGGCGAACTGAAACCCTACGTCGGATGGTGCGAGAACATATCTTGCAGGTCGAAGATTTGATCTATCCCCTGTTTGTCATGGAAGGGGAGAAGCACCAGGAATCAGTACCATCAATGCCTGGTTGCTACCGTTACACGCTGGATTTGTTGCTGGATGAGGTGAAGCAGGCATATAAGTTGGGGATTGGCGCGATCGCCCTGTTTCCCCTCATTCCCCATGCCCAGAAAGACAATGCGGGAACTGAGAGTTATAACCCGGATGGCTTAATTCCTCGTGCGGTGCGAGCCATTAAACAAGCTGTCCCCGATATTCTGGTTATTACCGATGTTGCGCTTGATCCCTACAGCAGTGAGGGACACGACGGCATTGTGCAGGATGGCAAGATTTTCAACGATGAAACGGTTGCGGTGCTGGTGAAGCAGGCGATCGTGCAGGCAGAAGCCGGAGCCGATTTTGTTGCCCCTTCGGACATGATGGATGGTCGAGTAGGTGCAATTCGTCGGGCACTGGATGCGGAGGGGTGGATTAACGTGGGCATTCTCGCCTATTCCGCAAAATATGCCTCGGCATACTATGGACCGTTTCGTGATGCTCTAGACTCGGCTCCTAAATTTGGTGACAAGAAAACCTATCAAATGGATGCTGCGAATGCGATAGAAGCGATCAAAGAGGTCGATCTAGACATTGCAGAAGGGGCAGATATTGTCATGGTCAAGCCTGCTCTGGCGTATCTGGATGTTATTTGCCAAATCAAACAGCATACGAATTTACCTGTTGCAGCCTATAACGTCAGTGGTGAATACGCCATGATCAAAGCCGCTGCCCAACAGGGTTGGATTGATGAGAAAAAAGTGATTTTAGAGACGCTGACGAGCATGAAGCGAGCCGGTGCAAACTTGATTCTGACTTATTTTGCCAAAGATGTGGCGTTGATGTTGCAGTCGTGAGGGAGTGGGGAGTAGCCCCTTCATCCTTTCATTTTCCCAATTCGTTGAGAGGATTCTTCAGATGATTCATTCAAAAACAAGATTACAACCATCCAGCAATCTCGTTCGTCGGTTTTCCGTAGTGGTTGTATCCGCGATCGCCGTTAGTTTAGGAAGTTGCCAAACGAATGCACCGACGACAAACACAGATTCACAAGCACAATCGACGACCGCCGCAACAACGGATGAGTTACAAGTAGTGACAACGTTTTTGCCCATCACTCAGTTTACCAAAGCGGTGGCGGGCGATCGCGCTGAAGTCGTTCAACTGCTTCCCACTAATGTGGGTCCCCACGATTACCAGGCAAAACCAGGTGATGCTCAGGCGATCTCCACTGCTGATGTGCTGGTGAAAAATGGCCTGGAAATGGAGTTCTTCCTGGATGACATGATCGAAAACGCCGAAAACGCTGACCTGGTGATTATCGACTCCAGCGAAGGCATCGCCACCCTTGATATGGATGATCACGGGCATGATCACGGGCATGATCACGGTCACGACCATGCCGAAGGGGAAGCCCACGACCATGACCATGCTGAAGCCGGACACCACCACCATCATCATGGCGAATTCAATCCTCATGTCTGGTTAGACCCCAAACGGGCGATCGAGCAGGTGGAAAACATTCGGGATGGGCTGATTGCGGCTGATCCAGACGGTGAAGCAGAATACACCGCCAATGCCGCTGCCTTTATTGGTGAACTGGAAGCGCTGGATGCCGAAATCACCGAAGAGCTGGCTCCCTTTGCAGGACAAACCTTTGTAGTGTTCCATGATTTCGCGCCTTACTTTGCCGAGAGCTATGGGCTGGAATCCAAAACGCTGGTGGGCATTCCCGAAGAGAATCCGTCTCCAGAGGACGTGAAGCAAGTAATGGAAACAGTGCAGACGGAAGGGCTGAAAACAATCTTGAGCGAACCCCAGGCTGGGCAAAAGACGTTTGAGGCGATCGCCAATGACCTCAACATCGATGTCAGTATGTTTGACCCCATCGAAACAGGACCAGCCGAAGCGGTGCAACCCGACTATTACCTGACCACAATGCGTCAGAACGTCGAAAATTTAGTAAACAGCTTCGAGGCATCGAACCAGTCATGGCTTCCTCTCTGGGTGATCCAACCTGTGGCGGTCGTACCCCAACGGGTAGGTCTGCGGTTTTGATACCCGTTCAGTTTGAGTTTTGAGTTGGAACCCTGGGAATTCACGAGGAACTCAGGGTTCGAGGCTGTAGACTAACGGGGGAGAATCAGTATTCAGCAGTCAATTTCTTGTGTAGTAAGGGGGCGGTAGTTGAGCGATTCGGTTTTAGTCATTGATGGGTTAACGGTGTACCGTGAAACTCACCTGGCTGTGGAAAATGTGTCCTTTGAGGTGCAACCCGGAACAGACACCGCCATCGTCGGACCCAACGGAGCCGGGAAAAGTACTCTGATTCAAGCTGTGCTGGGCATCTTGCCGCGCCAATCGGGGGATGTGTTTGTCCTGGGGCAGCCCCTGTCTGCTAGGGGCTACTTACCGACCGAGGTGCGGCAACGCATTGCTTACTTGCCGCAAAACTTTTTGTTCGATCGCCGCATTCCCATCACTGCCTCTGAGTTAGTAGGACTGGGTTGGGATCGGATGGAACCGCAACTGCCCTGGGCGGGAGGGCGATCGCGCCGTCGCGCCGTGCGGGAGGCGTTGACGCAAGTGGAGGCATGGCATCTGCGCGACCAACTGGTCAGTAGCTTATCGGGAGGGGAAACCAAACGGGTGCTGCTTGCCTACTGTCTGGTGCGTCCCCGCTCCCTATTGATTTTGGATGAAGCCCCAGCAGGTTTAGATGTGCGTAGTGAATCTGACTTTTATCAGTTGCTCTATCAACTGAAGCAGGAACAGGGTTGGGCGATTTTGCAAATTTCCCACGACCTGGATATGGTGCGTCGCAATTGCGATCGCGTCCTCTGCCTGAACCGCACGTTGCTTTGTCAAGGGGTCCCCGGTCACACCCTCTCACCAGAAAACCTGTCACTGGCTTATGGTTCCGAGTTCGTTCGTTATCATCATTCTTGGTGACGTACCCAGCGCTGCCCTTACGGGACAGCGTGGGCTTCTGATGCCTTGAAT
>CAZNNK010000579.1:0-4817 GCA_964574085.1 uncultured Coleofasciculus sp. | reverse complement strand
TTAAGGGAGTGGTTTCAGTTTGAATGAGTAGAGTTGTGGTCATAGCAATATTCTCTCCGACCAAGACGTGCAGTTAGCATAATTGGTCGAGATGTCCCGTATCAAATGCAATTAAAGTTCATACTTCTTCCGCATCTCTTCCAGACTAATACCTTTTCCTTCCCTCAAACTGCTTCGAGCCTTTTCTATTCGCTTAAGGAACTTTGGATTCTGTAAAAGTAACTCTTCCCACCAATCTTCCGAGTCTTCTAAACCAATTAAAATACCAATTGCCACTCCCTCACGAGTAATAACAATATAATCCTTTTCAGCTACCTGTAAGTAACCCGGTAAATCCTGACTTACTTGTTCAATTGATACCTGCTTCATAATTCTGGTCTCCCGTACTCAGCTAACCACTTGATTGCTTCAGGAGAAAAAATTATATCGTATTTCACGATAACTTGACTTAATAAATTGCTGATTGATATTTGATATTTGAGTAAGATACCACATCTATAAAATTAACAAATAGGACGCTGACCCAGGGGAACAGCATGAATATATTCGCTACCTGAGGCGGGCCATCCCCGGCGGTAAGAGGCTTCTTCTGGCTTTCCCCAGCCAAGCTGAAGGATGATTTCCAGAATCTGGGAATTCCCATAATGTAAAAGGTTAACCCATTCCGTTCGCGATGCGATCGCGTCCACATCTTCAGCCTGTATTTGGCGATAGTCTTTGCCCAGACGGATACTCAGGTACAAGTCCATACCCGGAGTCACCTGTTGCCAAAACTCCAAGATTGAAGGTTTAGCCGCTTTAATAATCTCTACGTCACTGCTTAACGCCACTAACTGATCATCAACGGCGGGATAGCGTAATGTTTTTCCGTTGAGGGTTAACTGTCGCCAAACAATACCCGAAACCTGATGTTGTCGCTGGTAATGGTGAACCGCCGCTTTAAAATCTCGATAGGCACTAAATTTTTGAATGCCTTCAGATTTGAGAAATCGGTCAATCACCGGATTTCCCGATGCAGACGCGGCTAGATTCAGACGCTGACCATTCATACAGGCGCGACGTTCCTCTGCCAAGATTTGGATCAGTTCCTCGGTGCTGTAGACCCGTGACATCAGATGTGCGATCGTTGTAGATTGGGACAGCAGGGGCGTGTGTAGAGACGTGCCATGGCGCGTCTTGCCATGGCGCGTCTGGGAGCAGGGGAAATTTGAGTTACTTTTATATTACTATTTTGGCTGTTCTTCCCCAAACTCCCTTCTCTGGTCAATCTTGGCTTAATTCCGTATTAATCTCGTTAATCGGTCGTCGTTTTAACTCGAGGGATTCAGAACGGGGGAGTAAGTCAAAAACCTCCCGAAAGACATCATCGACTTTTTCATAGCTGACTTGTCCAATTTCATTCAACTGAACCTCACCCTCTTGGTCAATGAGAACGGTTTGGGGGACTAATCCTTCATAGTAATAGCCCGGTTCCATTGGGTCATCACTCGGTTTGTCGTACAGAGTATCGGCGCTAACGGGGATAAAACTGGCCGCCCGTCCATAAGGCGCTTGTAACTGGGACACGACTGTGGAAAACTGCTTACAGTCTTTACTGTCATCGATGTAAAACACCAACAAGGCAGGTTTATGGGCTTTCAGCGAGTCTGCCAGAGTGACACGCGGCGGGACTAGGGAACCATTCCCCGCATAGAGGGCAAAGATATTGCCGTCAAAGTGGTCATCATTGAGTTCGGCTAGGGCTGATGGTGTAGATACCAGCAAACAGCCCAGGACAGCAATCAGAGTGACCAGACATTGGGCAATGAGACGTTTGTAAGAATAGCGATTGGTTGGATGTTGACTGAGAACAGGCAATGAGTCAAAGGTCATATTACAGTTACAACGTTAGTTTAGATGAAATCCCCTGTTTCTGATTATCCCCGATTGGCTGAGGAGTTCAAGCGATCGCACAAACTGAATCGTCCAATTATCATACCATCGCCATAAAGTCAACAACAACCAGGGAATAGGGGACAGGTAACGTTACGCAAACATTACGCAAACAAATGCGAAAACGCGATCGCAATCGTCGGTTGTTGAGACTGGAGTTAACAACCACACTTCAGGGTACTACCGATGCAACCGATGCTGATGTTAACTTCTCGTTGGACTACTGATATAATAATAGATTTTCATCTGGCTGAGTTCAGCGACAACATCTTGACAATAACGTCCTTCACATCTGGATTTTTGTCCGTTGTCAGTTACCACGGACTACAGAAAACTTGTGTACAGGTGAAGGGCGAAGCCTTGACAACAAGAATTTGGCAGTAGAACTGGAAAATCTGGGAGTGATTGTTTCTCCCCGATAACGTTTAACTTTTGACGTTCGACTTGTGACTTATTTAATGACTAACCCGGATAATACTTCAGTCGCCCATAAAATTCGTTCCTTAGCCCGAATGCGCTCAGAACAGTCGATTCCCGTTTTTCTGCAAGGACTCAACCAGGACGATAATAGCGTACAGGCTTGGGCAGCGTGGGGACTGGCACAAATTGGCAGTGATGCAGTAGTCACACCGTTACTCGCCGCCCTAGGAGATTCATCGCCGCAGGTGCGACGATGGGCAACCTGGGCATTAGGAGAAATCGGCAGTGAACGGGCAGTTACGGGACTTCTGGACGCCCTAAACCATGAAGATGCTCAAGTCCGTTGGCGGGCGGCGACGGCATTGGGACGTATTGGCAATCCCGTGGTAATTGACCCACTCCTACAGGTTTTGCGTGAGGATGAGGATCACTATGTTCGTGGTAGAGCAACGTGGGCATTAGGACAACTGAGGAGTGATGCAGCGCTAGCGGAATTAAAACAGGCGCTCTATGACCCAGATTTTTATATTCATACTCAAGCCGTCTATGCCTTAGGTCATCTGACGAGTGAAGGTGCGGTATCTATTCTCCTGGAGGGGCTTTATCATCCCGTCTTAGAAGTGCGGGCGGCTTCTGTGTCAGTCTTAGGAGAAATTGGTACAGAAACTGCCATGGCTGGAATTTTACAGTCACTCAGCGATGGAGATGTCTTTGTTCGCACCAGAGTGGTGGAAGCCTTGGGCAATATCGGCACGCCAACGGCTATAGCCGGGATTCGCCAAGCGCTTAATGATGAAGATGCTTATGTTCGAGATAGAGCGGCGGCGGTGATTGAAAAACTCAAGGGGGCGATGAATCGTGACGTGCAGGATACCACAGCCATGGCGACGAGTTCTATTCAAATTCCGGGTTTACCTAAAGTCTGGATTGGTTCATTTAGTGAAGCTAGTGAATATCTCTGGTCGAAAACCCCAGGGTCATCGATTCACTACCTGATTTCCATTGGTTCTCCGGGGGTTGCTCCGCCTCCGGGCTATACTCGCATTCCTCACCACCTGCGATTAGAGTTTGATGATATTGATATGCCCCATGATGATCCCCAATATGTCTTGCCGACAGCAGAGGATATTCTCAAAGTTATCGAATTTACGGATTTGATTTCGTCGAACCAGGGGGATTTACTCGTCCATTGTCAATCGGGAGTGAGTCGTTCGGCAGCGGTGGCGTTGATTGTGGTGGCTGAGTTATTAGGGGTGGGTAGAGAGAAAGATGCCCTCGCCTATGTGTTGGCAGCTAGACCTCAAGCCTTACCAAATTTGTGGATTGTCCAGTTAGCGGATGATATTTTAAATCGTGGGGGTCGATTGGTTGAAGCGGTGCAACAGCATCATGACGCGGTGAAATAGTTTTGACTCTTCGCTACCATCGAGGACATGGCGTCTGTGTAGGGGAGGGTTTCACTATTATCGTTGCTTCCCTAACCCAGATGCGAGTAAACCCGCCCTGACCAAGGTTGGAGTGAAAGGTTTATAGTGGGCGATGCAGACGTTTATGGCGAAGACAGCGCAACTACAAACTTACGCAAATAGGTAGAATATTATGCTGACGAGCTATAGATGGCTGAGTAAATAACCTAGTATAAGCTCAGCGAACCAAAAAGCTGCCCCGTCTGGGAGGAGTGTGGATGTGAGTCGATCAGTGCTAGATCAAGTGCGCCTGGGTTTATCGGTAGGCGCAGCTAAAACTGTTACCTCGTTGGTGCGAGGATTCCGTTTAGGGGCAGCGAGTGTATTGCCAGGGTCGATCGCCCGCAGAATTCAACCTCATGCTTTGCCGTTGCTTTTGGCACAGGTACGGCGTGGGGTGATTCTGATTGTGGGGACGAATGGCAAAACTACGACGGCTCTATTGTTGCGAACTCTGTTAGAGCGTCAAGGATGGCGAGTGGCGCATAATGCCACAGGTGCGAATTTGATAAATGGTTTGGTGACGGCGTTGATGGAGCATACCAATGTGGTGGGTGTGCTGGATGCTGATTACGCCATTTTAGAAGTGGATGAAAATATATTACCCTTGCTGTTGCAGGATTGTCAGCCTCAGGTGATTTTGGGCTTAAATCTGTTTCGGGATCAGCTCGATCGCTACGGGGAAGTAGATACGATTAGTCAGCGCTGGCTCAAGGCGATCGCACCGCTTCCTGCTCAAACCCGGGTGATTTTGAATGCTGATGATCCGACACTCTGTTATCTGGGTCAACAGTTATCGCAAACGGTGCGATTTTTTGGTCTAAATGAACCCGATCGCTATTTGGAAGAAATTCCCCATGCTGTCGATTCGATTTACTGTCCCAGTTGCGGTTATCCCTTGGATTACAAGGGGGTTTACTTGTCTCATTTAGGCGACTATCACTGTGCGAGTTGTGGCTTTAGTAACAGCAGACACTTATACACCTCAGACGCTGCCGA
>CAZNNK010000578.1:0-4820 GCA_964574085.1 uncultured Coleofasciculus sp. | reverse complement strand
ATTTGGGATAACCTGTGTAATCAACTGACAATGAACCATGAATCCTGAACAATCAACAATAAACAATCAACCCCCTAGCATCCGAGAAGAACACATCCACCAGCTACAACGTCAGTTTTTGACTCGTGGTCAACTCAAACTTCCCTGCGTACCCGCGCTGCGAAACTACTACCTGCATCAAATAGAAGCACTACTGCAAACCATTCACCAGACATTGGGTGAAGAAGCAGCCAGTCGCTTGTCTCACAACCTGACACTGAAACTGGAAGAAGGATTTGAACAATCGCCTCGTTCCCTATTAGTAATTCAATACGACCTAACTGAACCCCCTGAACAACGGTTCAAGTTTAACTTTTCCCTACAGAGTGAATCTGTTTCGGATACCTATCAACAATGGGTCAATGAACGAGAACCGCCTCTATTTGGGTCACATCCCGATGCGAAACTGATGGAAATTGCAGCACAATTGGGAGAACCTGCTTACGTTCCAGTGTTAGATATTGGTGCGGCGGCGGGTCGCAATACTCTCCCCTTAGCGAAACTGGGTTATCCGGTTGATGCGGTTGAGTTAGCGCCAGTGTTTGCGAATCAATTACAATCCATTGTCCAAGGCTCTAATTTACCCGTCAGGGTAATTCTTGGTGATATTTTCAGTCGCGAAGTCAGGTTACGACCCGCCTATTATCGATTAGTAGTTCTGGCTGAAGTTGTAGCGTCTCATATTCGGGATGGGGAACAACTACGGTTATTATTGGCAAAAGTTTGCGATGTTCTTTGTTCAGGAGGATTGCTCCTTTTTAGTATGTTTTTGACAGTTGACGACTACGAACCTGATCCCGTCACCCAACAAGTTTCCCAAGCCAAATGGTCTTGTCTGTTTACCCGCCAAGAATTAGCAAAAGCGATGGAACGATTGCCGATAGAATTAGTGTCCGATGAGTCTGTGTTAGAGTACGAACGCGAACATTTACCGGAAATAGCGTGGCCCCCCACCAGTTGGTTTATTAATTGGTGTTTGGGTTATAATGTGTTTCCCTTAAATCAGGCAAGACCACCATTAGAGTTGCGTTGGATTCTCTGTAAACGGGTATAGTCATTAGTAAAAAATAATAAACTTATACTCCATAATTGTTCAGCAATGAAAAATCTCTGAAGCCAAAATTGACCACAAAAGCAACATTCAAATTTTCCATCGATTTAACCAGAGAGGGGATATCTCCTATTGGTTTTGATTCATAGTGATTGAATAAAATAGCCATGCGTTTTTCTAGGTCGGGGCGAATTTCGGATGGAGACAACAAAACCAGTTTAAGCAGCAAAACTGTCATTTGTAGCGAACCCAGATTAACGACTAAATCATCAAACCAATAATGTTCCGGTTTTTCTGGACTTTCGACGATGAGTAAATTAAACAACTGGCTGCATGTTTTCTTGATCAGGAATTTGTCCAGTTTATTCTGATTATATTCAGTTAGCGTATTAGTCAGGTGCTTATTTAACAATCCATAAAAGTAATGTTGTCCATAGCTCGGATCAATTGATGCAATGATATACTGATATAAATTGTCTTTAAACAGAGAATACGAAGGCGTTTTAAATGTGCGGTGTAGAAAATTTTGTGCCTCACAGTAGGCATAGGAATTCTTGGCTTTTCCGCCAAACTGCCGCAGTGCCAGATGCAATTCGTCATCATCCAATAGGGTCGGATTTTTTACCGCTGGCTTCCTCAGCCTAGTAGGAGATACGCTTCCCTTGACTAGATAGGTTGCATACTGCCACAGTTCGTCTTCCAACTGTTGCTGTTTTTCCGCTTGCAGTTTTTGGATGGTTTGCTGAGCTTCCTCGGAACAGTCTTGACTCAATAGACAATAGGAAAATAAGAATGGATATCGCCCAATTAACTCAGCTAATTTCTTCCGTTCCCATTTAGAAGACTTTTCTGTAGATGTTGGCTCATCCACCACTACCCTGAGACGTTCTAAGGCTCGATATTCTTCTGAATTGATAAAGGTTTGTACGAGTTGTCGCAAACGGCTAGAGGTGGGCTGGTGGCTAATTTGGAACAGATCCAGCAACTTGTTGATCGCTACATGTTCTTTAGGCGTCATTTGCCAACGGTTCACCAGAATGTGACAGCAGCGATAAATGATATATTTAAACTCTTGATCCGCTCGTCTAGAGGCGGTAATTCTGTAGAGTGTATCTAAAATTTTTTGGTCTGAATAGTCGATTCCATGGATAAATAACTGATGGAAACGCTCAATCATTTGCTCCGGGGATTCCCGTTTTAAGCAATCCATTAAGTGTTTGTAGAGACGTTCGGCTAAGGTGTCTAAGTCAAGATCTCCCTCGTGATTTTGTTTCGCGAAGGAAACAGGTTGAGGTAGACTAGGAAGAATCTGCTGCACCCACTGTTCACTAAAGACAGACTTGTAAATCGGGTTATAAACTTGTAGTTGACTATTCTGCTTGACCACTAATCCAGTCAACCGCAATTCCATTTGGGGACGACTGTCATTCGCCGTAATTTGTCCATGTTGTAAAATTTGCTGGTAGATATAAATAATTTCCGGATGACGCTGCCCACATTTGAGCAAGCGATTGCGGATCGTTCTTAAATGTTCGGGTTCATCAAAGGCTTCCCAATTTTCAATGACTTGGGTTTGAATCAGGTGTTCAATCCAAGCTGAGACTTTAGCTTTACCATTTAGTCCCAGAAAAATTTTTTTGAATGGATTAGCTTGCCAGGTTTCCTTAGTTTTAGGAGAATGTCTTTGTTTCTCAATAGAGTGACTGACTAATTTACACAGTTTTTGGGTGAGAAACGGTTGACCCCCTGTCCGGGCTAAAATTTCTTGAAGAATTACATCGGGATGACTAACTTTTCCGGCAAATCCCTCGGCTAAGGGTTGAATATCTTTGAGCTGAAACCCCGAAAGTTCAATTGCCTGACCGATATTGAATGGGGTGCAGTATTTATCTTGAATCAGATCAGATGGTGTAGCGACGCCAAGCAAAGCAAACGTGAGGCGTTGATAGTTAGGATTAGTGGCTCGCTGATTGTAGCATGATTTGATCGCGGCGAAAAAGTCATCCACCGGAAAGTTTAAGCGGAGAACGTTATCGATTTCATCGAAAAAGATGACTAAGTTTTGCGGGATTGATTGAAGTAATACCTCATCAAAAAATGTGCCAAACCGTTGTACAATAGAGAGATGTTTGCGCGTAGACCACCAAGTTTCTAGTTCACTGGCATCCATGAGATCAAAGCTGCCAGCCAAGGTGTAGACAATACCCGCGTACCACTGTTCTAGGGTAATATTTTGGCATCCGATCGCGGTCAGATCAACCGCAGCACAGGCAATCCCCACCTGCTTCAGGCGCTGCATCGTGCGAACCCGTAGGCTAGACTTCCCCATCTGACGGGAGTTGAGGACATAACAGAACTCGCCAGCTTTCAGCGCTTCGTAGAGTTGATTGTCAGCTTGTCGAACCACGTAGGTAGGAGCATCAATAGGGAGACACCCCCCAACTTGATACTCATAGACTGAGTTTTCCATGGCAATCATGGGACGCACCTGAGGTTTAGGTAAAAATACGGGATTTCCCTCTGACAGGATTGTATCCTAATTTGTTCTATTTCCCAGAACTGAAAGCCTTATGCACAAAATGCCAGCGCCTGTTTCAACCGCCCGTCATTCACGGAGTTAACATCGTTCGGCTGTAAATCCATTATCAACGTGATACATTAGCTTCATCGAATCTTCATCGAACAACCAGAATTTTGGCGTTATTGTGAAGATTGCATGAAGATATGTAAGGGTTTGAGGTAGGGTGCGTTAGCGATAGCGTAACGCACCAACCCAACTGACCCTACTGGCGTGGCACAGCTAAAATAGGGTTTTGTTTGTAGTAAGCACAAAGAGTGCTATAACGCTTAGCTGGAGAGGGCTGAAGCCCTCACTACGAACCAATTCTAATTCATCAAATAAGGTGTGCCACGCCACTACCCTGATTAACCCCACCCTAACCCTCCCCTTATCAAGGGGAGGGAATCGGAAAGAAGGAGGAAACCGGGAGGAAGGAGGTAACATTTCTCCCCAAAGCACCGGGGGATTAAGGAGGGTGACGATTAAAGGGAAATCATAAATTTATAATTCTGACGCTTTGTGACTAAAGAGTCGGAAATATAAACTGACAAAGAACTCTTTAATCGGAAATGCCAAAAACGTTAGCGGATTAATCGTAACGATAATATTCCGGACATCTCGCACCGCTAAATTAACAATTTGTTTTGCCACCCAATCCGCAGACATAACACCAATGGGATTCAAATTACTCTTAAACGGTCCTAAAATCAGTTTGCGGATGACACAAGGCGCGTCTAGGCGGCGTAATGTGACTAAATCCCCTAAAGCCCGTTTGCTTAATTCATACAGAGGACTGACGGCGGGACTAACTTCGGCTTCGGAGGTATTGATCCAGACTTCCTTGCGGGCAATATCTTGATTGGTGCGAACCGTCTGCAAAAATAATTCTAATAACCGCCAACTGGAGAATGTATTCACCTCGTAAGATTTGGCGATCGCGTCAGCGGTTCTCTCTCCATGGACGTTAATCCCGTGATTGAGGATCAATATATCAATCGATTCTAACTCAGCCGCCATCTCAGATTCCTGTCCTACTTGCCAGGTAATCGTTTTCACGGATAACGGTTCACCCGCTGCGGTTACAATAATTGGATCTGACTTCGAGGTTAACCCGATAACTTTAGCCCCGCGCTGGTGCAACTGATACAATAGCGATCGCCCCAATGTGCC
>CAZNNK010000577.1:0-4825 GCA_964574085.1 uncultured Coleofasciculus sp. | reverse complement strand
TTCCCTATTCCCTATTCCCTATTCCCTGTTCCCTGTTCCCTGTTCCCTGTTCCCTGCCAAATGACCAATGACCAATGACCAATGACTAAACCCACATTTCATTATCACGTCGCAATGCCTCAACCTCAATCCCATCTGTTTGAGGTGACGCTACAGGTGAACGATTGGTCGGAATCGCGGCTAGATTTAAAAATGCCTGTCTGGACTCCCGGTTCGTATCTGGTGCGGGAATATGCCAAACATCTCCAGGATTTCCAAGTTGAGGCGGGAACCCAGAATCAGCCCTTACCCTGGGCTAAACAAAGTAAAAATCACTGGCAAGTTCAAACTGGAGACGCTTCAACCATTACTGTTCGTTACCGCGTCTTTGCCAATGAGTTATCGGTACGCACCAACCACCTCGATGCTACACACGGCTATTTTAATGGGGCGGCATTATTCCTGTTTGTCCCTGGGTTTGAGCAACAGCCGATTCAGGTGACGATTGTACCGCCTCAAGCCGATTGGCAGGTTACCACGCCCTTACCCGCCGTCGATGGGGCGGAGACGACCTTTGAGGCTGAGGATTTTGATACCTTAGTCGATAGTCCCTTTGAAATTGGCATCCAGCAGGTTTACGACTTTGAGGTTATGGGGAAACCCCATCAACTGGCAATTTGGGGACAGGGAAATGCTGATCCCCACCGGATTATTGCGGATACGACGAAAATTATTGAGACAGAAGCGGAGTTATATGGGGGATTACCCTACGAACGGTATGTGTTTTTACTCCATTTATCATCGACCGGGTTTGGCGGCTTAGAACATAAAACCTCGTGTTCCTTAAATTATCCCCGTTTCGGGTTCCGGGCGAAAGATAAATATAATCGTTTCATGCAATTAGTCGCCCATGAGTTCTTTCACCTGTGGAATGTGAAGCGGATTCGCCCTAAAGTCTTGGAACGGTTTAATTATGAACAAGAAAGCTATACCCCATCGTTGTGGTTTTGTGAAGGGACGACCAGTTACTATGATTTAGTCCTCCCCTTACGGGCAAAGATTTATGACAGCAAGACCTTTTTAGAGGGATTGGGGAAAGAAATGACCCGGATGCAACTGATTCCAGGACGTTTGGTGCAACCGTTGAGTGAGTCCAGTTTTGATGCTTGGATTAAGTTATATCGCCGGGATGCCAATAGTGATAATAGTCAAATCTCCTATTATCTCAAGGGTGAAATGGTATCCTTGTTACTGGATTTGCTCGTGCGATCGCGTCATGGCAATCAGCGTTCTCTGGATGATGTGATGCGGCGGATGTGGCAACAATTTGGCGTCAAGGAGGTTGGCTTTACGCCGCAACAACTCAAAGCGGTGTTGGAGTCGGTTGCGGATACCGATTTGAGTGATTTCTTCCGGCGCTATATTGATGGGACAGAGGAATTGCCCTTTGATGAGTATCTTGAACCCTTTGGCTTAACGCTGACGGCAGTAGAAGATGAGGACGCTCAACCCTATTTCGGGGTAATTGTCAAGACAGAAAATGGACAAGAGGTGGTCAAATTTGTCAACGCCACCTCTCCAGCGGGAATAGCTGGCGTGGATGCAGGGGATCAGTTACTGGCAATAGACGGTTGGCGAGTCAGTGCGGATCAATTAAGCGATCGCCTAAAAGATTACCATCCCGGTGACACGATTCAGGTAACTGTGTTCCATCAAGACGAACTTTGTACCTTACCCGTTACCCTAGGCGACTCCCAACCCACCCGTTACCAGGTTGTACAGATTGAAAATCCCTCAGCGACTCAAAAACAGAATTTAGCCGGGTGGTTACATAGGGACTGCTGAATAAGTCTTGTGGGGTGAGGGGGTGATGGGGTGATGGGGTGATGGGGTGATGGGGTGATTTGCTGGACATCATATCAACCTTCCCTCTTCCTCATTTGTCCGAGACCTGTAGTACAATCGATAACCATACCTTTCCGCACCTTGACTGTCTGGTTTAAAAATGCATAAATTTCTGCCAATCGCTTACTTTAAAAATCAATTCCTTCCCTTCGATGATGCCAAAATTTCCATTGCTACCCATGCACTGCACTATGGGACAGGCGCTTTTGGCGGATTGCGGGGGATTCCTGACCCCCAAAACCCCGAACAAATTCTCCTGTTTCGTTTAGACCGTCATTGTAAACGATTAAGCGACAGTGCAAAATATTTACATTACGACTTACCCGCTGATAAAATCAAAACTATAATTGTAGATTTCGTCAAAAAAAATCAAGTTAAAACCTCGTTTTATATCCGACCCTTTATTTATACATCCGATTTAGGCATTGCCCCCAGATTACATAAGATTGAAAAAGACTTTTTTGTCTATGGATTAGAACTGGGTGATTATTTATCCCCAGATGGCGTAAGCTGTCGGATTAGTTCCTGGTATCGTCAAGCGGATCACAGTTTGCCCCTGAGAGGTAAAATTAGTGGTGCTTATATCACCTCATCTCTGGCAAAAACCGAAGCTGTAGAATCCGGCTTTGATGAAGCCTTATTAATGAATGCCCAGGGTAAAATTTGTGAAGCATCGGGGATGAATATCTTTGTGGTGCGGAATGGACAACTAATTACGCCGGGATATGACCAAGATATTTTAGAAGGAATCACCAGAGACAGTATCCTGATGCTGGCAAAGGATTTAGGTATTCCCACAATCGAACGCCCGGTGGATAAATCGGAGTTATTTATTGCCGATGAAGCGTTCTTAAGTGGCACAGCCGCAAAAATTACTCCAATTAAACAGGTTGAGAATTATGAATTACCGAAAACTCGACCAATCACCAAAAAAATCAGAGATAAACTGATTGCCATTACGGAAAATCGCGACCCCAATTATCAAGATTGGGTGTATGTTGTTCCTCTAGGATAGGAGTAGTTGAATAAAACTTGGCGTGGGGGAAGGGAACAAGGAACAGGGAACAGGCAATAGGGAATATACAATTTAAATGCGTCTTAGCTTATTCCCAGATGCCTTGTCCCTGCCAACATGGTAGATTAAGTATGAAACAATTTTCATTGTTTGAAACCGACAATCCTACACCCCAACCCTTCACTTGTTGCTAAAAAATCGCCGACTTAACTTACCAATAAATGTGAATTGGGCTGGAACAATTAAGCATGATACTGTTGTTGTATTGCAAAAAAACAAAACATGACTCAAGAGAATTTAGATAGTTTACTAGAGCAGATTTTAAATCAATATCAACAAGCTTTTGCCGAAAGAATTACTCCTGAAGAATCAACAGAGGAAGACGATATGATGTTGGCATTTGGTTTGACCCAAGATATAAAAGCCACCAATAAGCAGTATTGGGGACGGCAATTAGGAAAATGTTGGGAGCGTTTGGTCGAAACTTTATGTCAGCAAACCTGCGAGCAATATCAAAAAGCACACGGTACTTATTATGATTTGGCAGTAGGATTAAATGCAATTGATACTAAGTATCGGATAGGTTCTGGCGATGCGAAAACACTACGAGGATTTAGAGAAAATGCTCAAACATTAATTAATGAAGGTTTTACCCCTGTTTTGTTGATTTTACGAAATGATAACTTGCCACAAGCGATTAAAGCCTGTTCGGATGGTGGATGGGAAATTTATGCTGGAAACAATGCTTATAACTACCTCCATCGTTTAACTTAGTTTGATTTTTTGATTTAAAAACCTGGTTAAAAGATAGACAAAATTGCTTTGTTTTCTAAAATAGAAAGACTCCAATAATTAAGCTCATAATAAAGGTATTATACAACAATTGGATAAGTACCTAGATATTGTTTTTGGGGCTGATTTGATAATTGGATAAAACTCAATCATTATGCCTGTTTCCTATTCTCCAATCTCAACCGTAAACTTTTCAGTAATAAACCTTCTATTGGCATGACAGGGCGAAAATAATGGAATAGAGTTTACGGTTTTGTCGGACGCAAGCCTTGCGCCCCTAAAGTATCTGAATGTAAACTATCAGTCAGTGATCGCCCTTGCTTAAATGTAAACGTTATTAAAAAAAGAACAAGTTAAATTAATTTAAATTAAGAATCAATAAAATCACCTGACAAAGATAAAAAAATGATTTTAAGGTTAAGCAATGGATGAGTTGAGTTGACTTTATTTATCTCAACGTTTTTTTAGGAGAAAGCCATGATAAATTTTAAATCATTATTAACGACGTTGATAGGTGGGGAGACTCGTCCTAGAGAATTAGACAACACCACCTCAGAATCAACCTTTGTTGAAGATGTGGATGCAGGACATCTAATTTCCTCGGCTCAAGGTCTAATTGCCGTGCCAGGGATTGACAGAATTGAGGGCAGTTTGTTGAGTTTGGCAGATATCGATCTCTACCAACTTGAATCGGAACGCCAAGCCTTTTTTAAATTTAGTGTTGCTCAAAATCCCTTATTATCTTTATCATCTCTATCATCTTTGTCGTTGTTCTTATTTGATGAACAGGGCAACGGACTAGCCGCAGGAATTGGAGAAGTCGGGTTCAATTTTTCTGATAACCAGACGTTCTATTTAGGGATAAGTGACGGTTTGAATCCGCTGAATAGTGCCGGAGAGGTGCTGTTATCACCATACGGAGAAGTCAATACAGGAACATTGACCGATTGGCAAGAGGCGGGAATCGTACTTCCTCTGTTCCTTCCTTATAGCATAGCCATAGAAATCGAGACAGAGACTGTTCCTGAACCGTTGACCAGTGTTGGTCAGGATGTAGCTTGAGGATTGGGACTTGCTGCACAAACCGGAAACCCTTATCTATCAAGGCAGAGGGCAGAAGGGAAGGAGGAAGGT
>CAZNNK010000576.1:0-4834 GCA_964574085.1 uncultured Coleofasciculus sp. | reverse complement strand
TCTGTAGGGGCGACCCGCTTGCACTAATTAACAATCTCTCGTCCGTTCAATGGGGTCGGGTCGCCCTTTTTATATTAATTTGGCAAATTAATGCTAAAACAACAGCAGCATCTCAGTTCTACTAGCTGAGTGATTTCCTTATCTTAATGCTTCTTTTTGGAGTTGCACTGAATTCAAGTTTCAGTTGCCTTGCTCCCTATTGACTAGCTTAGGAAATATCAGCGTTCAAATAGTTTGCTGCTGTTGTTTTCAGATGAGACAGATCAGTTGATTTAGCCAGCGTTTTTACCTCTTGATTTTAATCTAAACGTTGCTGCGTGTATCTGCCCGGTGAAGCTTTATTTGCTTCATACTTCTACCTTACCACGTTTGATTTAAAGAACAAGGGAATGATACGTAAGTTTACTTTTATGGAAAAAAATGTGAAGTTAGATTAATGCTTTCCCGATTCGGATATCCTTGAACTCCATCTAGGATCAGAATTCTAGCTAATTAATGCTAAAACAACAGCAGCCTCTCAGTTTTACTAGCTGAGTGATTTCCTTCTTTTAGTAATCCTATCTGGAGTTGCACTGAATTTAAGTTTCAGTTGCCTTGCTCCCCATTCACTAGCTTAGGAAATATCAGCGTTCAAAGGGTTGGCTGCTGTTGTTTTTAGATGAGACAGATCAGTTGATTTAGCCAGCGCTTTTACCTCTTTTCTTGAATCTAAACGTTGCTGCGTGTATCTGTCTGGTGAAGCTTTAATTCGCTTCAATTTCTACTTTACCACTCTCAAGTTAAATGGCAAGGGAATGATACGTAAGTTTACATTAATCAGGAAAAGGTTCAGTTAGATTCCTGCGTCCCCGATTTGGACATCCTGGCATTACCTAGGATCAGAGGTCATTGTCGCTGTCGCGATCGCGGTTAAAGGCGGGGATGACCTGATCGTCTGTAGGGGCGGGTTTTCCCGATAACATGCCTTGACAAACGGGTAACTTCTATCAACTCAATTGGGTCGGGTCGCCCTCTCCTATTAATTTGGCTGGAAATGCTAAAACAACAGCAGCACGTCCGATCGACTTGCTGAGTGATTTCCTTCTCTTGGTAATTCTATCTGGAGTTGCACTGAATTAAACTATCAGTTGCCTTGCTCCCTATTAATTAGCTTAGGAAATATCAGCGTCTAAATGGTTTGCTGCTGTTGTTTTTTGAGAAGACAGATTGATTGATTTAGCCAGCGTTTTTACCTCTTGATTTTAATCTAAACGTTGCTTTTTTTTATCTGTCCAGTGAAGCTTTATTTGCTTCATACTTTTACTTTACCACTCTCAAATTAAAAGACAAGGGAATGATATGGAACTTAACATTTATCCGATAAATATTAAGTTAGGTTACGATTATGGGCAAAGAAAGATTGATGATCAGGCGATCATCCTAGACAAGTCGAAAACAGGATTAATTGGGGCGGTTGAGTCTCTGGATTAAGTGAAAATACTTAGAGACTAGTTACAAAACACATAATTTTGGGAGTGAGGGTGGGTTTGACTGGGGGGTTATCAATGGACTGCATTGGATTTTTCTCTAAACTACTCCTACTGACGCTGTAATGGTTGTATACCGATCGCGACTGAACTGGCAAGTAGCTAGAGGATAGGGTTAGTATAGCAGGGAGTATTTTTACAAAAGTTCATTCTTTAGACTCAGAAATTTCCATGACGGATAGGGTAACAACGATGTCGAATGATGCTGAGGCGAAGGCGAAGCAAGTCCGCCTACTGCTTTACTTGTGGGATATGGGGGGGTCGGATGTTAGCAAGGGTGAACTGACGAAACGACTGAAACGCAAGAAGGAAACAGCCGCCGATTATAAGGATAGTTATCAGCAGCTAGAAGAAGACGGTGCGATCGCGCTTTCTCGGTATAAGGTATCTCTGGTACAGCCTAAGGGACTTGAGATGCTGGAAGCAGGACTGAAAAGTGAGGCGTTTGAGTTTGAGAGTCAGATTGGCGCGAGAACCGCGAATGCGTTACTCAAATGGATTCGAGAACAGGATGTGTCGGCGGGTACTGTTGGTGATGGTGAAGTTGCAGCCGGGAAGACTGGGGAGAGTGCGATCGCGTCTTATGACCAGTTTAAGCAAGTGGCGCTGGATGTCTACGATCAGCTTAACCGCGACTATAACTTGGATTATATGATACCAATTTATCGGATACGGCGAACCATTGGCGATCGCGTCTCTCGTTCCCAGTTCAACGAGTGGATGCTGGAAATGCAGGCGAATGACATCTTTCAGCTAATGGGGGGAGAGGTTTTAAACGTTACCCCTGATCAATTAGAGGACTCAATCACTCCGCCAGTCGGAAAGTTGCGTTACTTTGCCAAGCTTGTGAATGCTGAAGCCTAATTGAAACTACTTGCTGTTTGTTCCTTCACCTGAATGATCATTACTAATTTATCCGTTTCACCAATTGAAGAAATCAACGCCGCCATCGAAGACTACAATCCGTTCAAAAGTGCAGCCATTGATAAAGTCCAAAGTGTTTGGGGTAAAGGATTCCCTGATTTAAACACTCTCAATGCTCACGCTTCTCAAAAAGTGTTGGAGGTAATCAAGCAGGTTAAAACCAGCTCAGATAGTAAAGATAAGGTAGCTACTTTAGTTGTGACTGGCGATCCGGGTTCAGGGAAAACTCAACTAATCGGTCGTCTGCGCCGTCGTGTCATTGGTGATGGTAGTGCTTTATTTATCTATGCTAACACTGGCAAGTATGGTGACTTAAATCTGTTGAGACATCAATTTCTGCAAACGTTGGTCGAGAACTTGGCGCGAGTTGGCAGTCAAGGAGTTACACAATGGCAGGAAGTGGCGGCGGCGATGGCAAATGCCAGTAATTCCAGTGGTCAAAAAACCGCCGCAGCAACAATAGTTAAGAATTTTGATAAAGCCTATGCTAAAGCTTTACAGAATAACCAAAATCTGCTCAAAAAATTGAGTAGCCAAATTCTCAAAATTAAGCCGGATGCTGATCCTTACATTCTCAGGGCGATTTTGTGGACTCTTTCAGAAATGTACGCCCCCTATGCCATTGAATGGTTAGCTGGTAATGAGCTAGATCAAGAAACGGCTAACTCTATGGGTTTGCCAACTAATGCTGGGAAGACATCTCAAGAACAAGAAGCAGAAGCTCTGGGTAATATACAACAAATTTTGCGGTTAGTGAGCGATCATAAACCTGTGCTAATTTGTTTTGATGAATTGGATACACGAGGTATAGTATCTGAAGACGGTTTTACTAAGCCACAGGTAATTGCTCGCTTAGTTAAAGACCTTTACGATAATCTAGAACAGTCAGATATTGGCAAAGGTATTGTCATTTTGACGGTAATGTTCGAGTCAACTTGGATTGGAGAAATATCCTCTTTCAGTGTCAGTGCTGGAACTAGTCTGGGTGGCGCAGTCAAAGATCGAATGTCAACGGCTACTCAAGGACACCCGATCAAATTAAAACCTCTAGATAGCCAATCCATTGTTGATTTAGTTGCCTTATGGTTGCAAAAAGAGCTATATGAGCCTCGCGGCTTACAACCTCATGATCTAGTTTATCCGTTTACAGAAAGTCAACTCAGAGATATTGGCAAAGGCAAGCCGACTGTACGGGAAGCTTTAGATTGGTGTGCTAAGAATTATCGCCCCAATGTTCCTATATCACTAGAAGAGAGATTTAAAAGAGCTGTTAAATCCTCAAATGAGGCAGACATTGGAGATTATTTAGAGGACAATGATAAAATTGCTGATGCTCTATATTTTGGGTTTGATCAGTTGATAGGTGAAACGTTGGAGGGGGAAACAGAAACAGGACAAAAATTACGGCAACTAACAATTGAACGTGTTGATACTGATATCCAAGTCGTCAACTCAAAAGCTACTCCCAAGAATCTATCAAACCAAGGTTATATTAATTTTAAGGTTGTTGGCAATGAAGATAACCAAAATTTTGTCATTGGCGTAGCAGTAATTCAAAAAGGCAACGCAGCTGCACTAGGAGCGGGATTAAAGCGCTTAACGGCATACGAAAGATTTGGTTTAACTCGCGGTTGTTTAGTTCGCGATAAAAACAAAAAAATTAACAACAAGACACAGGCTTATAAGTTACTGGAGAAACTTATATCTAAAGATCAGGGAGGAGAATGGGCGTATCTGGAAGCCGAACAGATTAGACCTCTGATTGACCTTTATACTGTTTATCAAAACTGCGAGACATATCAGCTTACTCAAAAGCAGGTGGCAGAATTCTCAAAACCCCAAATTTTAGAGAATCAGCTACTGCGAGAAATCCTCAGCGATCCCTCTGGTGAAATTGATTCAGAGACTATCGAAGAGGAAGAACTCTTTGGAACGCTGTTTGACGAATCTAGTGCTGATGATACAGCCAATGATGACGACCTAAATGACCTATTCGTAGCATAGGAACATAAATTATGCTGCAAATCGCCCTACGTCTACCTGTCCCAGATATTGAAGCCTTAATCGAAGGACGCTCAATTGCTATTATCCCTCGGATATTTGTCAATCCGGGACGACAATTTGCGCTTTATCCCTCAGATACATCCACTAACGCTCTGCCGATTGAACAATATTATCGCTCTAACTTCATCCCCACCGCCCAACAAAGTCTGACTGAACTCGGTTCTGAAACCGTTCAAATTAAAGCTTGGGCAAAATGCGAACGGTGTCAAGTCTTGGATGATTCAGAATCCCTGGATTTCTTATCCCAGCTAACCGTATGGACAAAAGCCGGATTAGAGCAAACTCGTGTCAAACGAGGTCATATTTTTTTAGCCTACCTG
>CAZNNK010000575.1:0-4844 GCA_964574085.1 uncultured Coleofasciculus sp. | reverse complement strand
TTAGGGACAATTGTAGGGGCGGGTTTAGGGACTAAATTCAGATATTCACCGATAACGGAACAACAAAACCCGCCCTCTCCACCGATAAATGAAAAACAAAACCCGCCCTAATCTCAACCGCTAAATTTGACCTGATCCCGGAAACCATTCGTCTCAGGGCGGTGATCAAACTTGAACCGCCGAGTTCGATAAAACCAAGTCCACTAACTGGTTAATTAAACGGTCTTGTTCGATTGACAAAATTGACTTCCCTGGCATAACCTCTTGAAAAAGTACCAAGGAAGACATAGAACTCAAAAAAATATAAGCCGTTAACTCCGGATCACGAATGTGCCAGTCGGGATGGGACTCAAAATACTGTTTCAGACGATGACTTCCTTCCCCAATAACCCGGCGGATAAACAATTGTGCCAAGTGAGGAAAATGACCCGATTCGGCAATCAATAAACGGAGAAACGCCGCGTACTCGGGATTACTCAGTTTCGATAGAAATGCCTCTGCCAATCTCCGTAACCCTGTTCCTGGCTCATCCGACAATTCAGCATCAAACTCGGACTGAAACTGTTCACGGATAAACTGTTCCATCAATTCGATAAACAATCCCTCTTTGGATTGAAAATGATTGTAAATGGTATGCTTCGATACATCTGCCTCGGCAGCTATCTGATCCATACTGGTTTCCCGATAGCCATGCTGGATAAAAAGTTGCATAGCAGCTTGGGCAATTTGCTCGCGTTTAGATGGTTTCATAAATAATTCTGGAATGGTTCATTTGATACTCAGTTGTGTTTCGCCGTCCAAACGTCTCTCTCCTGCTTAAGGGGGGAGGAGAGAGTACGTTAGTCATTCAGGACGGAGTAATGTTGCAACTGATAATCGAGGATGTAACCTGTCTTCATCCCCGATTTCCAATCCTCTTTAAGTGCAGTAACAGATGGACAGGGTAAAGGATCAGGACGGAAAGGAAGCAAGTTTTCTTTACCCTTTGCCAAAAAAAATTGAACGGTTACTACTAAACGGGCAACCTGGTATGAGAGACTGGAATCATGACACCCTTTACTAATATAGTATGCGAAAATTCGATGTTGTCGTAGTCGGCGCAGGTCCAGCCGGGGGACAATGTGCAAGGTGGTTAGCTAAATCCGGTTATCAGGTTTTGTTGGTCGAGCAGCATGAAACCTTTGAGAAAAATGATTTTTCCAGTGCGGCTACGCCATTAGAAACCTTAGAAAAATTTGACTTACCTGAGGATGTTGTCGGCAGTTTTTGGCATAATTTGGTAATTGTAACCACCAATTTAACCCGAAATTGGGATGCTCCGCAAACTCTAGGGGCTGTCCTAAATTTCGCCAAGTTGCGAAAATTCCTGGCGGATGAGGTTAAATCTTGTGGCGGCGAGGTTTGGCTGGGATGTCGATATGTGAGATATGTCCAAACAGAAGGTGAGACGCGGGTTGAACTGAAGCTGCGAGGGAGGGAACCCATGACGGTCACTACCCAGGTGCTAGTGGATGCTACAGGACCCGCTAGAGCGGTTATGTATACGAAGGACAGCGAGAAACCGGCGTTCTTAAAGCCCTCTGGGATTGAATATTTAATTGAAGTCTCAGAGGCTGATTATGATAAATATGCCTATTCCCTCTGGTTTTTCTTGGGACATAAATGGATGCCAAAAGGCTATTCTTGGATATTTCCCATGGAGAAGCCTCGGTTAAAGGTAGGGGCGGCATCCTATCGATTAGACCATAAAATTATTAAACAGACGGAATCGATTCGATATTATATTGATTTACTGATTCACGAGCATATACAAGCTAAAGACTATCGGATAATCGATACTCATGGATCAACGCTGCACTATTCCAGTGGACTTCAGGATATTTACTATCGCGATAATATTATTGCCATTGGGGATGCGGTATCCATGGTGAACCTTTTGGGCGGTGAAGGGATTCGCCATGCCATGCATTGTGCCGAAATCGCTGGTAAGCATATTCAGCAATATTTAATGGGTCAATCAGCCAGTTTTCAGGGTTATCAACAAGAAATCCATCAAAAATTTCATCGAATCTGGAATTTGTCCGAAAAGATTGGCATGAAGCGCTATTTGATTGAAAGCGACAACAAAATTGATCAAGGCGTCTCTTATCTGACCCCTCTAGAGACGCAAGAGATGATGGATATTCTCTTTTACTATAAATTTAATAAACTGTCCAAGAGTTTAATCGTTTACCTGATCCGAAAAATTCGCTCCTGGTGGAAAGAAAAATATGTAATGAAGTATCAATCATGACTGATAAGGCGGAGTCCCTGAAGGGATGTATCCCACGTTACAAAAAACCAAGGACGTAGCTTGCTTCTCGCGCCGCGAGTATGACAAAGGACAAATAACCAAAGCGAGTTAAACTGTAAGCAGTTTTCCACATTAGCCCATAAGTAACCATGCCCAGTAATCCGGTGTATCCCATCGTTTGGCGCGATGATCGCGTACTCCTAATTGACCAAACCCGCTTACCCCACAACTATACAGTGGTTGAAATTAAGTGCTGTGAGGATATGGCACGGGCAATTAGAACCATGATAGTCCGAGGGGCGCCAGCGATTGGGGTGGCGGCGGCTTACGGGATGTACTTGGGGGCGCGAGACATTAAAACAGACGATCGCGAGACGTTTGTCACTGAACTCGAAGAGGTAGCCAAACTGCTGCGTCAGACTCGCCCGACGGCGGTAAATCTATTTTGGGCGATCGCCCGGATGTTGAAAACTGCCCATGAAACCATTGGTTCAGTCGATCAGTTAAAAACGGCACTGTTAGTAACCGCCCAAGCGATTCAGGTTGAAGATTTAGAGATCTGTAAAGCGATCGGGGATAATGGGTTGGCAGCTATGCCTGCGACTCCAGAAAAATTATGTATTCTGACCTATTGCAATGCGGGTTCCCTCGCCACAGCCGGCTACGGTACAGCCTTGGGCGTGGTGCGTTCCACCTGGCGCGAGAAGCGGTTAGCCAGAATTTATGCCTGTGAAACTCGCCCCCGATTACAAGGGGCAAAACTGACGGCGTGGGAATGTGTGCAAGAGGGAATCCCGGTAACATTGATTACCGATAATATGGCAGCCCATTGTATGCATCAGGGATTAATTGATGCGGTGATGGTGGGTGCAGATAGAATTGCTGCCAATGGAGATACGGCGAATAAAATTGGCACTTATAGTGTGGCATTACTCGCCAAAGCCCATAATATTCCCTTCTTTGTCGCCGCCCCCCTATCGACGGTTGACTTTGACTTACCCACCGGCGATTTAATTCCGATTGAAGAACGCCATCCCTCAGAAATTTATCAAATCGGTGAGACGGTGACATGTCCCACGGGGGTGGAGTTTTATAATCCAGGGTTTGATGTCACACCAGCCGAGTTAATTGCTGCGATTATTACTGAAAAAGGGGCGATGCGCCCAGAGGAGTTGCAACAGTTGCGCGTGAAGCAATTGGCGTCATAGTTGAGTTAACCGGGATTTACTGAAAATGGTGCAAGATTATCGGTACGCTGGAGAACTTGCCACACTGATCATAAATCCTAAGTAACCTGGAGGTGGGCAAAGGTAACAAACGATAACACGACTCGTTTTAAGCAATATAAATCTTGCCCACCCTACCTAAAATTACCTTGTTTGCCAGAAACAGCCATGAACGTCTCCCTTTTAGACAAGCAACCCCAACCACCATTAGCCGAAAAATTGGTGACTTTGCATGATATTACCTGGGAACAGTTCAAAGCGATCGAAACCCAATTACAGAATAATCAAGACGTCAGGCTGACTTACTTATCCGGGGTAATGGAAATTATGTCTCCGATTGGGGCATTTCATGAAAATATTAAAAGCACTCTTAGCTTGCTGTTAGAAGCTTACATGAGAGAAAAGGGCATCCGATTTTACAGGCGTGGTGGATTTACGCTGGAATCGCCTGGATATGCCTCCGGTACACCTGATGAATCTTACTGCATTGGCAGTAATAAGGAAACGCCTGATATTGTGATCGAAATTATCGTGACCAGTGGAACTATCGATAGACGGGATTTGTATAAACCCAGACGAGTGCCTGAAGTCTGGTTCTGGAAATCCGATCAGATGAGGATTTTTTCTCTGGGCGCTTCTCTAGAGTACGAAGAGGTGAATCGTAGTCACTTTTTTCCCGATTTGGATAAGGCGCTGTTGTTACGCTACATTGCGTATCCTGATCAGTATGATGCCGTAAACGAATTTATTCAAGCTATCCGTAGTCGTTGAGGGCAATTGTAATCCGGACTATAGGGTTTTCATTGGAGATGTGGAACTCACAGGTAGAAAAAGGGAACAGGGAACAAGGAACAAGGAACAGGGAACAGGGAACAGGGAACAGGGAACAGGGAACTTTGCCAGAACCATGAAGCTTGCTTAGTGTAGAACGGCGATGTGCAATCCCCCATATACGAAAAACCTCAGCGCTTTCGGTGAAAGGCTGAGGACAAGTATCAGGGTGTATGCTTTTCTCCTTCAGGCAGAGTTATTTGGTTGATGACTGCATCTGGAGTCTTGCTACTTATTATATTGGCTCATAAGCTAGACGATCTTCTAGATCAGTTCTGACGCACTTTGCTCTTGATCTAAAACTGATCTTGACAAAATAGCTATTTGTCATTCTTCATTCGTCCTACTTGCTCCCTTGAGAAGCACGCTACGTCCTTTGTCTCAAATCTAAACGACAAGAGGGCGGGTTTTGTTGATCAGTTATCGGTATACCCGTCAATTAAACGGCTAAACCCGCCCCTACAACCCTCTTACCCTTCTACCCTCAATTACAC
>CAZNNK010000574.1:0-4854 GCA_964574085.1 uncultured Coleofasciculus sp. | reverse complement strand
CGTCCCGAACCCAATCGCTTCCAGAAATGCCGCAAACCGGGAATGATAACCTTAACCACATTTAAGCCGATATCGGGGCGGGTTTGGTCGAGAACTAGCATTTCCATCCCCTTTTCCTGAACCAGATTTTGACAGTATTTAATATCCTCTAAGAAATCCTCATGCCAAATTATCCCATAGTCAGCGTTACACTTACAAGCAACGTCGCGATCGGGGACTAAATAGGATTGATTGGCTAATCTTGCCGTTTTCCACCACTGTAATACATGAGACTCAGCCGAAATGGCATAGCGAGTCGTACCATCGGGATTTGCACTCAAAACCACTGGCAATACTTGACAGACTTCTGTTATAGCTCGTTGTATGGCTAACTTGGGGTCAAAATGAGTGCCAAACCCGAAAATAATATCTTCAACCTCGCGATCGCGTCGTCGAGAAATGGCGGCAAATGTGGGAATAGTTAGATCGCTGGTTATATCAATAACCCAAAGTTCTCGCCCGATGGATTGGTAATAATTGGTGATCGCGGTAAAATAAGCTTCGTCAAAACTCTCTAAATCAACCCTCGGCTTTTGCAGGCGATTGTACCACCACAACGCCACACTATCTCGCTCCACTAATTCCAAAAATCCATGTAAAATTGCTTCTTCTAAGGTATTCCCCGCCGCACAGCCATTAGTATTTGCCCAACAGTCGGGATTAACTGGCTGGGGATAGCCAAAATAACAATAGGCTGTGGGTAAATATTTAAACCCTTGCTCGGTTAAAGACCAAACCGGAGTCCAGTCAATGTCCCTAATTTCATCAAAGGGTTCTGGAACCTTTTGAAACAAATCGGTACATTGTGCATTCCATATCTCTCGATTATCATATTGAGCCTGACTGAAATTCATACAAGCATTGGGATGAATGGCTCCATCGCCTAGGGTTTGGTAACTGATCTTGATTCTAACTTCATCCCCTTGAAAAATACCAGAATATCGCTCAATTGCTTCGCCCAAACCGCTGGCTTTGGCTTGAGTATCGGTTCTTCCTTTGCCAGAACTTCTACCGCCACTATTTTTTTGCAAATTCTCTAAATCATCAAATATCGAGGCACAATGATGTTTGGCGGTATAACTATGAGCCAAACCGTTACAATCGTAGGGCAGTTTTTCTAAAGAACGCACGACTCCCGATAAGGGACTAATATGATGGTGATAGCGTTTTAAGGTTTCCTCGGGGGTAATGTAACGATGTCCACCATCCCGGGTAAACCTTTTCTGGCGACTACCCAAAATCACAGGTAAAGGGCGATCGCCTTGAGGTTTGAGGTAGCCACAATCGGGACATTGGGGGCGTTTGACGATAACATGATTTTGAATAGCTAGAGATAGGGTATTATAGGTAATAATCACCCCTTCCAGCCGTTTATTTTCGCCTTTAAGAATCCATTTCAGAATCTCATTTGTCGCCATTGCCAAAGCCGTCTGTTGCGTGATTGGCAGATCAACTAGGGGAGGTGTTAAAGGAGAAAGGCTATCTCGGCGTCGCTGAATAAATCCTTCTGAAGGTCTGTTATTTCGTAATCGCTGTGACAAACAGTGCCAACATCCGGTTTTTCCCGGCTGAAAAATGGGTCCGATCCAAAGCAGAGTTCCGACTGGTTTAATTAACATCCAAGGACGAGATTTTTTTAAATTATCTCGGTTAATGACGGCTAATTCCTCGCGTAAATAGTCGTCGGTTACGATAATTTCCATCTCTCCCTCATCGGCAATTTGGATGTGCGATCGCGCTAAGGTTTCAATTAACGCTTTACCGGATAAGGAAGAGGGTGCTCTAACTGTAACCTTAGTTGATTGCAATCGCTTGTCCGCCGCTTGGGGATTGACAAGCAAAGACTCGCACAATAAAGCGAAATTCGGGTCTAACAGGGGTTCATTCTCAATAATTAATCCCTGCTGCTCCAACTCCATCAGCGCATAAAAGAGATAAGCCTCTGGGAATTTGTTGCTAAGTTGGCTCACAATTTCCTCTTGAGTTTTCTTCCCATCCAGCAAAGGGATTAACCATTGATACAACGGATCGCTGAGGAATACAGTCCCTAGTTCTGACAATAAAAAGATACCTTCTGAGTCAAGTTTTTCCCAACGGAAGCTGTTTTTAAATTTTGGCTTTTTAATCATCATTATTGACATCAGGATCAATATTCAGCGCTCTTAGGCGATCGCGCAACTGCTCTAACTCCAACTCGGCGCGATCGGCTCTGTCTCGTTCTTGCTGCAAGGTTAACTCAGCGCGATCGGCTCTCTGTCGTTCTTGTTGTGCCAGTTCGCTCGGCGTGGCAATCCAATTATTCTGGCGATCGTAGAAACGCAACCACAGCCCTCTTACTTCATGATAACTGCCTTCCCACAATCCCAAACCCAACCCCAACTCTTCTAGCCACAATCTCCCGGTTGATACATCCAAGGAACGATAGCGATTTCCTTGCAAACGAAACCCCCGAAAGTCATTCTCATAGCGATCGTACACCACATAGTAGGGAATCTCTAAAATTTGTTCGTACACTTCCCATTTTGTCGGGGGCAAATCCACACTTGCTCTTGTTTGTCCCAAGTCTTCGGTGCGCGTACCGGGAGACAATAACTCCACGACTAAAAATGGATTCCTTTCTTCTTGCCAAGTCACATAGCTCAAGCGTAAATCTTCTTGACAGTTTTCCGACTCCACTCCCAAGACTACAAACCAATCCGGTCGCTTGTACCAATTCGGATGCTCGATATCGTAGTAAAGATTTAAATCTTGAGCCATCAAATAATTCTGCCGAGGGTAGTCAGGAGGTTGACAAGTCCAACTTAACAAATCGGGTTGTAATTCATGAAATCGATCGGGCAAACCATATTCCTCCGGACTTTCACTGGGCAAATCGTACATGGTGGGCAAGTTAGGATAGCGAACACCAATTCTGGAGGATTGAACTTGAGACATTTGCAAAACCCCTAACTCTTCTAAAATAATTGTACCTGAAAATTAAAAACAAAGTCCTTTAACCAATTGTTGTAATCTCTGGCAAATGACCGGGCTAACTGTGTGAATCTTTAATCATCAGACTGTTTTGATTTTATCATAGCGCGACTAAGCCTCAATAGATCAAGGTGCGTTACGCTACGCTCTCCCCACCCTACAACTATAGGCTTTGCGTAAGTCATAACTTATTCAGCCAGCCCTAGCTAACCCGATTGTAAACTCAACTCAAGATTCGCCAGCTCCATCCGCAACAAACCAATCTTCATTCAGGGCTTGTTCTAGGGAAATATGAGCATCTTTTGGCAGTGAAAATAGCTGAGAAACCGACTTAACCGCCACAGGATATGCTTTGGCATACATCGCGTCTAGTTCGGGTTTTAAGCTGGGACTGTCTTCTAAACGCTGTTGAATTTGAGCGCGAAAATTGACAATTTCAGCCGCCATAAGATTTCCTGAATACTCTTTCTCGGCTGACCAATACGATAATTTCAACAGATGTTCTAATAAACGGGTTAAAAGACTTAATACAGCTCGTCTCTCACTTTTACCCATACTTTCTAATTCTTCTATCAAATTATTCCAATCAACCTCCTGAAAGTTACGGTGTTGTAATTGGTTGACTGTTTCTTGAATCCATTGATAATAGTCTGTTTTATATGGCGTTTTGGACATAGTATTCTTCTCCTATCAGTTTATCTAGGGTCTGCTGAATATAGCCGTAGACACATCGATTAGGACTTTCCGAACTGTGGTAGAGACTCAGGACAGCGGAACGTCTCTACTAAATGATTGGCTTTCTCATTTGAGTTTTCAACACCAAGGGGAGGGTTTTGCAGGGGTTTATATGAGTTATTTTTCCGCCTTCACGAGATCCCCAACTTCTTGAAGAAATCGGGGATCTGATTGATTAATCTCGCGATAAATTGGCGTCAACGGATGCAATCGGTTGGGTGTGAGATTGAGCTTGGATCACCGAAGAATGCAACATAGGCGTATTCGTCACTGAACTATTGGCGAGGGTAAATAGAGGATTAGACAAAATTCCCGCCAGAGAGGTGACGACGACAGACAGAATTAAACCCACCTGTAATGGACGCATTCCGGGTAAATTCCAACGGATTTCCGGATAATTTTTCACCGCGTCGGACATTTCTTGGGGTTCTTTAACCACCATCATTTTGACGACACGGATGTAGTAGTAAATGGAAACCACACTGGTAATTAAACCCAGCAACACTAAGCCATACAATCCGGCTTGCCAACCTGCCCAAAACAGGTAAATTTTACCGAAGAATCCAGCTAAAGGTGGAATTCCGCCTAAGGATAGTAAACAAATACTTAATCCCAATGTCAGCAGGGGATCTTTTTGATACAGTCCCGCATATTCACTGATTTGATCCGTACCGGTTCGCAGGGTAAACAGAATCACACAAGCAAAACCGCCTAGGTTCATAAATAAATAAACCAGCAGATAGAAAATCATACTGGCGTAGCCTGCATCGGTTCCCGCAATTAAACCAATCATAACAAAGCCAGCTTGGGCAATAGATGAATAGGCAAGCAGGCGTTTCATACTGGTTTGGGTGAGGGCTACCACATTCCCCAACACCAGACTTAAGATAGCCAGGGCGGTGAAGACGAAGTGCCATTGTTCGCTAACCAGGGGAAAGGCGGTTACTAGTAAGCGGATGGCGAGGGCGAAGCCGGCGGCTTTAGACCCGACAGACAAGAAAGCGACAACCGGAGTGGGAGAACCTTCGTAAACGTCAGGAGTCCATTGGTGGAATGGAACCGCCGAAATTTTAAAGGCAATTCCCGCGATCGCAAACACTAAAGCGATTA
>CAZNNK010000573.1:0-4863 GCA_964574085.1 uncultured Coleofasciculus sp. | reverse complement strand
GTGACAGGTCATGCACTATCGACCGGGAACCTGAAACTAGGTATTGAGAGTTAGCAGAATGAGTATTGTGATAAACCATGGGGATTGAATTCCATTGCTAGTGATGAACTGACACCGAATCCAGTGTCATTATACGGGTAACGTCAAGTTGACAATCTGGAGTAAAGCCTGCTGCTGGTTTAGCATTCGCTGCAAGCTTTCCTCGTCCGGATGATCCCACCCTAAAAGATGTAGCAACCCATGGGTTGCTAACCAAGCCAGCTCTATACTCAAGGGATGACCCTGATGTTGGGCTTGGCGATAAGCGGTTTCCACTGAAATGACTAAATCGCCCAGGTAGACTGATTCAGCCGCTTGCATGTCTGGAGGTATCTGAGGCGAGTCTACCTCTAATGCGGCGAAGGCGAGTACATCAGTGGGTTGATTTTTGTGGCGGAACTGAGTATTCAGTTCCTGAATTTCTGGGTCATCAGTCAGGCGTAGTGTCAGTTCATACATCGATCCTGGCGAACTATCGGGGTGCAGTGTTTCTAGCCATTGGCTGAACCAATGTTCCCAAGTGGAGGTGGAAATAGGATTCGTCAGGGAATTCGCTTCCGGAGTCGCTGACTGGGAGGCTTCAAAAAAACAATCCTGCACTATTAGTTCAATATTCACTTGTGCCGCCTCTGTTGTGAGATGAATGTGAGATGAACTATGGGAACGTTAACGAGTCAAGTAAGCCAAACCAATCAGCACAGCTAACAGACCCACAGTGGTGAGAAAAAAGTGTTGTAGGGATTTGCCTCCTTTTCGCACCATGTTACGCATGGCTAATTTGACGTAACTGGGTTTAGGTTCATTCAATGCGGCGTTGGCTGGTGTTGGCTGTTCAGCAAACGGCGGCTTCGCTGTATCTGGAGGTATTGAGGATTGACTCATCAGTAATGGTGATTTGACGCTAAAAACTATTTTATCGCCTTTCTTTACAGATGAGCGATGGTGAAAGCCCTCGTGATTTATCCGAGGGATGAAACCGAGCAAGGCGTTTAGCCCTCCGCAACTTTAGTTGCGACTTGAACACACTTGTTGGATTCTACGTTACAGTAGATAGCGTAACCAGATAGCCAACCATGATAGTTTTTGAGTTCAAGGTAAAAGCTAAGCCCACTCAATACGCAGCAATCGAGGAGGCAATTCGGACTTCCCAGTTTGTCCGAAACAAATGCTTGCGACACTGGATGGACAACAAAGGTGTTGATAAGTATGACATAAGCAAATATTGCCGCGTATTGGCGAAAGAGTTTGGTTTTGCGGCGGAACTCAATTCTCAAGCACGTCAAGCGTCGGCTGATCGTGCTTGGAGTGCTATTAGTCGTTTCTATGAAAATTGTCGCCAAGTAGAGACGCGCCATGGCGCGTCTGTACAAGGAAAGAAAGGTTTTCCTAAGTTCAAGAAAAACTGCCGTTCGGTTGAATATAAAACATCAGGATGGAAGTTGTCAGAGAACCGGAAAGCAATAACTTTCACCGACAAGAAAGGAATAGGACGACTAAAGCTTAAAGGCACGTATGATCTGAATTTCTATCAACTCGATCAAATCAAGCGAGTGCGATTAGTCAGACGTGCCGATGGCTATTATGTACAATTTGCGGTTAAAGCTGATGTCAGGGTAAAAGCAAAACCTACTGGCAATGCCATTGGTTTAGACCTAGGAATCAAATACTTTCTGGCTGATTCTAATGGCAATACTGAGGAGTCTCCCAAGTTTTACCGCAAATCGGAAAGACAGCTCAATCGAGCTAATCGCAAGAAGTCTAAGAAGTACCGAAAAGAAGCAAAACCACAGTCAAAGAATTATCATAAGGCAAGAAAACGATATGCCCGGAAGCATTTAAGAGTAAGTAGGCAGCGAAAAGAATACTGCAAGCGAGTTGCATATTCCGTTATCCAATCTAACGATTTGGTCGCCTATGAAGACTTAAATGTAAAAGGGCTGCTAAGAAATCGTCACTTGTCTAAGTCCATTTCTGATGCAGGCTGGTCTACATTTCGACAATGGCTAGAATATTTTGGACAAAAGTACGGGAAAGCCACCGTGGCGGTTCCACCACAATACACATCCCAAGATTGTCCAAAGTGTCACCATCGAGTCAAAAAATCTCTATCTCAACGAACCCATGTTTGTGGAAATTGTCGATATGTTGAAGATAGAGATATTGCAGCTAGCCTGAACATCCTACAAAAAGGATTAAGTACGGTAGGGCATACCGGAACCTACGCTTGGGGAGACCTGCCCTCTTGGGCGATTGGAGCAATCCTGTCGTCTAACGGCGGATCGGAGAACCAAGAATCCTCGTCTCTTTAGAGCGAGGAGTGTCAAAGAATGTAACAAATTGAGATTCGTAATTATTCGTGATTATTCGTCATTTGTCATTTGCTCCCCCTGCTCCCCCTGCTCCCCCTGCTCCCCCTTCTCCCCCTTCTCCCCCTTCTCTACGATCTAGGTCAATTGATTCTCCTGACGCAGGTAGGCTTCGATGAAGGGATCGAGAGTCCCATTCAGGACATCATCAACGCCTGTGGTTTCCACATTCGTCCGCAAGTCTTTCACCAACTGGTAAGGATGGAAGACATAATTGCGAATTTGGTTTCCCCAAGCGGCTTCAACCATATCGCCTCGGATTTCGGCAATTTCCTGGGCGCGTTGTTCTTGGGCTATTACCAATAGCTTGGCTTTCAGCAGGGCGAGGGCTTTTTCCTTGTTTTGCAGTTGCGATCGCTATTGGGTACAGCGCACAGCAATGTCTGTGGGAATATGCTTTACCCGAACGGCGGATTCCACTTTATTGACATTTTGACCGCCTTTACCCCCAGAACGAGAGGTGGTAATCTCTAAATCCGTTTCCGGTATATCCAGGTCTACATCTTCATCTAGGATGGGCATCACTTCAACGCCCGCAAAACTGGTTTGTCGTTTCCCGTTGGCGTTAAAGGGAGAAATTCGCACCAGTCGGTGAGTTCCTTTCTCGGCTTTCAAATAGCCATAGGCGCGGAGTCCCTGAATTTCTAGGGTGGCTGACTTAATCCCCGCTTCATCTCCTTCGGAGAATTCTGCCAACTGCACCTTATAGCCTTGGTTTTCTGCCCAACGGGTATACATTCGCAGCAGCATTTGCGCCCAATCTTGGGCATCTGTTCCGCCCGCCCCCGCATTAATCGCCAGTACCGCACCATTGGCGTCATAAGGACCCGACAGTAGCTGTTCTAATTCCCAACGGTCAAGTTCGCGATTCAGCTTGACTACATTAGTTTGGGCTTCTTGCAGCAGTGCTTCATCGGTTTCCAGTTCCAGCAATTCCAGAACCGCTTTCGCATCCTCTAGATTACTTTTCCACTGCTGGTACTGCTGGAGATTCAATTTCAGGTCATTCAGCTTTTGCAGGGTTCGCTGAGCGAAGGTTTGGTCATCCCAAAAATCCGGTTGAGCGGCTTGTTGCTCTAGGTCTTTAATTTTGGCAGTCAGTGCAGGTACGTCAAAGATAGTCCTGGGTTTTTCCCAGGCGAAGGGACAAGGTTTCGACTTCGCGTTTAATCTCTAAAACTTCCATGTTTCTTGGTTCTGGTACTTTACTACCCTTTTTCAATTTTAGTCAGAAAATTTAATTACATCAGACCAATGACAAATATCCCACGCTATAAATTACGGCGTGGGATGAGATGAGTCAATTAGTCGCGATTAAAGGCAATCAGCAACCGCAAAATAAAGATAAACAGGTTGATGTAGGTCAAGTACATCGACAAGGCGGCTGGCAGATACTGATCATTGCGATAGGTGCGGGGCAAGATGTAAAAATCCACCACCGCCGCCCCGACAAACAGTAAAACGCCAATCCCAGAGATGCCAATTTCTAGCCAGCTCGGGGTATAAACGCCAAAAAAGCTCAATACGAGCTGACCCACCAACACCACCAACAAGGCAATAATACCCAGTTGCACGGTTTGGGTTAACGCCATCCCATCTTGGTCGGAGAGATTCGAGCCAATTTGACGGGCAGCGACAAACGTGACACCACAACCAAGGGCGGCAATGCCAATTCCTGGAATCCCTACCCCTGACGTGCCGAGGGCAACAAAGACGATACCACTGAGGGTGTAGCCAGAAAGCAGGCTATAGGTCGCCAACAGAGGCAATGCTGCACTGTTATTGCCTTTCTCCGCTACACCACGGGCGACGAAGAATAGGACTAATTCAGCAATCAGGGCAACCCAGAAGGTGGTCATGAATAATCCTGGGTTTGTGGCAAGGACATTCAAACCACCATAAGTCCCGACAGCCGTTAAAACCAATCCCCCGCCGACATAGGGCAGGGCGTTGGCAATGACATCGGGTCCGACTAGGGCTTGACCCTGGGCATTACGCATGGCTTGGCGAAAGTTACTTGTGTTACTCATGAAAACTCCTTGTGTAACTTACGTCATGATTTAACGTGATCCGGTAAGAAGGCTCCCGCCCAATCAAAGATTATGACGGTGAGATGAATTCCAAATGAAAGCCAATTTACTTTCAATAGTATTATACTATATTCTATAATAATAGCGCTACAACTATTGATTAAGGAGATAATAGTGTTTTTAACAGTAAAGATCCAGGTTGAAA
Source organism: uncultured Coleofasciculus sp. (assembly GCA_964574085.1). Taxonomy (GTDB): domain Bacteria; phylum Cyanobacteriota; class Cyanobacteriia; order Cyanobacteriales; family Coleofasciculaceae; genus Coleofasciculus. The sequence goes on along the minus strand of CAZNNK010000573.1, from coordinate 223 downwards.
TAATTAATATTTCAATATAAATCAATCTAAATTTTTGTCTATTTTCAATAGTTTATATAGCAGTCGCCAAGGCGCTTAGGACAAAGCGAAATACTGAAATCTATACCAAGTTGCAGTCTAATGTAGAACTTTCTTTTTCCCCAATCTCCCCCTCACCCCATCACCCCCTCACCCTCTCACCCCATCTCCCCATCTCCCCATCTACTCTATCTGCTATCTTTGA
>CAZNNK010000572.1:0-4865 GCA_964574085.1 uncultured Coleofasciculus sp. | reverse complement strand
TCCCCCATCTCCCCCATCTCCCCCATCTCCCCCATCTCCCCCATCTCCCCCAGCTTCCCCATTCCCCGTTCCCCATTCCCCGTTCCCTGTTCCCTGATAATTAATTATGGGTCAGCAAAATCTACCATCCCAAAACGATCATCCATTCCTTGCCCTAGGACGAGTGCTGGAGACATTGCGGGAAGAGGACAATGCGGAGGTGTTGATCGAAACTACTCTAAATTACCTGCAAACCGAGTTTGATTACCACCTGATCTGGATTGGGCTTTATGATCGCTTGGATCATCGCTTATTTGGTAAAGGAGGTATTGCTCCCACAGCTGAGACCGATTTTTTGAAGCAACGATACAACCTGCAACCGGGTGATCTGTTAGAACAAATCGTGATTCAACAGCGCCCAATCACCGTTCCTGATATTCAGCAAGAAATCCGGGCGGGAGAATGGCGACGAATTGCTACCAATCTAGGGATTCAGGGAACATTGCTGTTTCCCTTACGCGCCAAGGATCAATGTTTTGGTGTCACCTTGTTGGGTTCACATCAATGGGGTATCTCTGCCAAACCCAAGGACACCGCCCATTTATCCATGGTGTTGGGTGGATTAGCGGTGGCGTTACATGAGATAGAGGTCAATTGGCAACAATCGGCAATGAAACGCCCCGACGAACCCCTGTTTCAAGCCCTTGATGAGCTGATCAAATTGCCCAAGCTGGTTCAGCGTTTGGATAAATTGGTGGCAATGACTCAAGAGTTTATTACACCGACGCGCACTAATATTTATTGGTATCATCCGCAGCAACGCTATTTCTGGCATCGGGTGGGTAATCGTCAATCTCTCCGTAGTGTTGTTGGGTTACGCAACTCTAAAGCGGGTCTTACTGTTGCTGAAGCCAGTGACTTTTATCAGGCGTTAAAAGCGGGTAAATTAGTCACTATTGGCAGCAGTAGAAGTCAACTCAAGACAGAAACCACAGAACATATCCTCAATCGACTACGAACTCGTTCGTTAATGGCAGCCCCGATTCAAATTCAAGGGGAATTGTTGGGGTTTCTGTCGGTGGAAGAAGACGAGCCGCGAATTTGGGAACGGGCAGAACGGAACTATATTTTAGCTACCGCTCAATTAGTGGCGCTGGTGGTGAGTGGTGAGGAATTAGACACCCAAGTTCAGGTAAGAATCAAGGATAGCCAGATGGTGGCAACGATCGCTCAAGCGATCGCCTGTCGTCCCACGCCTGAAGCCGCCCTGAATCAGTCGGGAAAGCTGATTTGCCAGCATCTGAATACGGATCGATTGGTAATCCTGCAACCCGATCCGTCGGGTCAATTCACTGTTGTGTTTAGCCGACAACCGTCGAATCGCCGTCCTTGTCCCTCACCCTTACCCCCCCTGGATGATCAGGATCAGCAGTGGTTGAGGGGACGAAAGAAAATGGAGGTGATTGAAGATATTGAGGCAGATGGGTTACTTATATCCTGGCGGGAGACGTTCACGCAACTGAATCTGCGATCGCTCCTCATCGAGCCTTTATCCTATCCAGAACATTCCCCTAAACAACCGAGTTTCCTGTTCTTGATTGGTCATGAGAGTCCTCGAACGTGGAACTCGAATGAACGGGATTTCGTGAAAACTGTAGCCCAACTCATCCATCTGCTACTAACGCTATCGGGTGAGTTAGATAACGCCAAACGTTCATTTTTGGCGCACCAAACCCTGCAGTCGGGTCTATCCATGTTCCACTCAGCCCCGAAAGATCCGGTGCGCTTTGAACGGGCTTGGATTAATTATGTGGCAAAGTTGCTGGAATGTCCGTTGGTGGCGCTATTCACTTGGACTCCCCAAATTGCTTGGGCGACGGTATCCACGGTGGTGGTTACGGATTCGCGTTTTGCTCTCCCTCCCGATTTAACCATTTCGGTGGCAACAAATCCCCTGATTCATGAGGCTCTAGCTACCCCCCATTTCCGCTGCTTTGCGGTGAAGGATCTGCCGGACTCGATCCGTCAATGGTTTAATAGTCCCGATATTGGTCAAATTTTGGTGATTGCCTTACATCAGGATACCACCTCAGCCACGGGAGTGATCCTGATTGCGGATCACCAGGAACGAACGTGGTCTGAACGTTTGTTATCGGTACTGGAAATCTTAACCCAACAGTTTACTGACTTGCGTGACTATCGGTATCGCCTGATCCAACAAACCCAAGAGCGGGAGAATTTGCAAGCTCTCAACTGGTACAAACACCGATGTTTGGAGAAATTGTATCAGTCTGTGCAGGAGATGAATCATGCCTTACTCTCCTTGGACAGTCAGACATACTCCCTGGCGGAAGCCAGCCAGCAGATGACCAATTCGGCGTTACAAAAGATGCGTCGTCAGCAACTGCTGCATAAGTTAGAAGCCGTTCTAGCGGGGGTGAATCCGATTCTCAAGCAGGAACAGTGGCAACTCAGGACGACGCTACGCCCGATCAAGTTGGCAACGTTGTTGAAGCGATCGCTGCGACAGGTGGAACCCTTTTATCATCAGCGTCAACTGGTTCTGAATATGCACAATGTTAGTCAGTTTACCATTTATGGGGATTACCTGAAGCTAGAATGCATTGTGTTGGAGTTATTGCTCACGATTGGTTTACAATCCCGTGCTGGACGTTGGATTCATCTGTGGTGCTGTCCCCTACGTTCGGATACTAAGCCCAGGCTGCGCTCAAGTTCACCTTATCCGTTACTCGAGTTACTGATTTCTCAAAGCAATTCTTTGGAGGAATGTCAGCAGGTTCTCACCGCTTCACCGAGAAAATCGCTACCTAGCTTAAACATAAAAATTTGTCAACAGATTTTGCGGAGTTGGGGAGGCGATCTGCAATTTTACCAAACCCAAGTCCATGATTATTTGATCCGGTTACTGTTGCCATTGGAACAGAAGCACAATTAATTGAGGGCTGGTTGCTCAAGTTAACTGATAGAATTTCATCCAGAAACCGTAGGGGCGCACCGACGTGCGCCCTTTGCTAACGTGCGTCTTTTCCCAATGTGTGCCTGATTGAATCATCAAATCTATTCCCCAATTTTAGGTAGGGGTAGGGCGAGTTTTGCAGCAACGCTAGCGGTGTTGATTCAACGTTTATCCCTAAACCCGCCCCTGTTTATCCCTAATTTCTACATAGATAATACAACCAAAGACGCGACTCAACCCTTCCCAACCGATAAGCTGTCATGCATTTAAATTGGGTATTAGTAGCGAGCAAGATGCTCGCACTACAAGGATTGCGCCATTATTGATATTAAGGTTTAAATGCCGAACAGCTTATGCAAGACTTGGTAGCGATCGCTCTCAGCAAGATGCCCGACAACTCCTACGAAGTCGGGCATCTGTCGGTGTACCTCACTAACTACCAAAAGCGCTGTAAATTTCTCACTCGACGCTAATCGACGCTAAAATAAACGTAACCGTTAGCAATTACAGTTAGAGCGTGCCAGATGTCAATTAGTCCCACCGTTTCCCCCCTCCCCTAGAAAATGGCGATCGCCTCACTCGCATCGAATTTGAGCGTCGCTATCAGCTAATGCCAGACAACAAAAAAGCCGAATTAATTGAAGGAGTAGTTTACGTGGCTTCGCCCGTTCGCGCTAACCGTCACGGTAGACCCCATAGTGAAATTATCGGTTTGTTATTGGTTTACAGAATACAAACACCGGGGGTTTATCTGACTGATAATACCACAGTCCGTCTGGATGCCGATAATGAACCTCAACCGGATGCCTTACTCCGAATTGAACCGGAAGTCGGAGGAAATTCTCGGATTACTGCGCCTTCAATCGCTCGCCATTTTCTCGGGGAGCAAGGGAAACTTTAGCACCATTCTGGGGAGCTATCCATTACAAGAGGCAATGCTACCCTTGTCTCCTTTTTCGCTATCTTGTCACCCCTTTAGGTTTAATTGTGTAGACGTTGAAACGATTTTGGGCGCACGTCAGTGCGCCCCTACATTATTTCGCCTGCGAATTTAAACCCTGGACAAATGCCTGATGTTCGGCTGTCTGTATTCCCTGTTGTAATACTGCCAACACTTCAACTAAATTCCCCTCGCGCAAGGCATTCACCGCTAACCATAATCCCGGAAAAACACGAGATTTAATAATCCCCGCTGCATCGGGTTCTAGGGAAACATATCTCCCCTCTTCTAAGCGAAACCAATCGATGCGATTTTCGTAACTTTGCCAGACAATATATTCTTGGACGCCATTGCGACGATAGGCATTCAATTTATCGTTTAAGTCATAAGAGGCACTCGAAGCGGCGACTTCAACAATTAACTCTGGTGCGCCTTCAATATAATCATCCTCAGTAATCCGAGAATTTCCTCCAACTTCGGGTTCAATTCGCAGTAAAGCATCCGGTTGCGGTTCGTTATCGGTGTCTAGACGGACTGTGGTATTATCCTGCACATCCACTCCCGGTGTCGCCACCCCATACGTTCCCAACCAGGTGATGATTTTGGCGTGGGGTCTACCGTGACGATTAGCACGAACGGGTGAAGCCACGTAAACCACTCCTTCTATTAATTCGGCTTTTGTCTTTTCTGGCATTTGCTGGTAGCGACGCTCATATTCGATGCGAGTGAGGCGATCGCCACTTTCTAGGGGAGGAGGAGAAACAGTAGGACTGATTGACATCTGACAGGCTCTAACTGGAATTGCTAACGGTTGCGTTTATTTTAGCGTTTGGCATTGTCTGAACTTGATGTCAATCAGCACATAAGCTGTTCGGCATTTAAACCTTAATCTCAATAATGGCGAAATCCTTGCCGTAGTGCGTTTAGCGAAGCCATGCCGCAGGCTTTGCATCTTGCTCGCTACTAATA
>CAZNNK010000571.1:0-4871 GCA_964574085.1 uncultured Coleofasciculus sp. | reverse complement strand
TTGGGACATGATATCATAGGAACTCACGCACCTCATATTCACCTTGGGAGGGTCGCTTCAAATCAGGAATGCTCCCTGCTGTATTTTGTAGGATAGAGAGCCATTCTGTTTTTTGGATTTGAATAATTACGGTTACATCCTGGTTTTTGAGTTCATCAGGCAGCTGTAGTTGTAAGAGTCCATCTGAACCGATGTGGGATTTCAGGGTAATTGGTTGCATTTGTTTTCTTCTGTTTTTCTAGGATTAGTTTCGTTTCTAAGCTGTTCGGACTTGAAACCTTATTATCGACAACAGTGAAATCTTTGTCATGCGATCATCCTGCTCGCTACCCATTCCGAATTTAAATGCGCGATAGTTTACTACTTCAGTATAAATCAGGAGCCAGACCTCAAGTGTATTGGCAACATAATTGGGTCTGACTCCTTTGATGATTAACGTGATGCACCTTAATTAATCACAACTTGACTTAAATATGAAGGGGTGGCTTCGTCACCTTCAACCCGGCTTCTTCTTGCACGTATTCCTCAATGTCAATCGAGATCGGTTCCACATTCCAAATATCTTGACAATATTCCCGGATTGTGCGATCTGATGAAAACTTCCCGGTGCGAGCTGTATTCAGAATCGACATGCGAATCCAATTCTCTTGGTCGCGATAGGCATGACTGACTCGCTCTTGGCAATCGATGTACGATTGATAATCGGCAAACAATAGGTACTCGTCTTTATAGAGGAGTGAATCCACAATCGGCTTAAACAAGTCCGGATGTTCAGGACAGAAGTCACCCGAAGCAATGCGAGCAATCACCTCTTTTAATTGGGCATTGCTATGGTAGTACTCCATTGGGTTGTAGCCCCGAGATTTCAAGTCATAGACCTCTTGTGCGGTTAAACCAAACAAGAAGAAGTTATCCGCTCCCACAGCTTCCCGAATCTCAATATTTGCTCCATCCAGAGTGCCAATGGTTAGCGCTCCATTCAAGGCAAACTTCATATTGCCTGTGCCTGAAGCTTCCTTACCTGCCATGGAAATTTGCTCGGAAAGATTTGCCGCTGGGTAAATTTTCTGACCCAAGGAAACCGAAAATCCTTCCATAAATACCACTTTAATCCGACCCGCGACATCAGGGTCATTGTTGACCACTTTAGCCACAGCATTGATCAATCGGATCACCAACTTCGCCATATAGTAACCCGGAGCCGCCTTGCCTGCAAAAATGAAGGTTCGGGGCAGAATTTCGATGCCCGGATTGCGCTTAATCCGGTTGTAGAGGGTAATGATATACAAGACATCGAGTAACTGACGCTTGTATTCATGTAATCGCTTCACCTGGACATCAAACAAGGAATTGGGATCGACTTCCACATCATTAAATAGTAGAATATAATCCACTAACTCTTGCTTGTGCTGCTGCTTAATCGCGGCAAACCGTTGGCGAAACTCTGGATCATCGACAAAGGCTTCCAGTTTTTGCAACTCTTGCAGGTGAGTCACCCAATTGTCACCAATTTTTTCCGTGATCAAGTTGGAAAGTTGGGGATTACTCAGCAAGAGCCAGCGACGTGGGGTAATGCCATTGGTTTTGTTGTTGAATCGTTCGGGGAACATTTCATAGAAATCGTGCAGCACTCGCTGCTTGAGCAACTCTGTGTGGAGTGCGGCGACGCCGTTAATGCTATGGCTACCAAGACAAGCTAAATGTGCCATGCGGACGAATTTTTCCCCACCTTCCTCAATCAGGGACATGCGTCGTACTCGCTCCCCATCACCCGGATATTTCACTTTGACCTGTTCAAGGAAGCGGTGGTTAATTTCATAGATAATTTCCAGATGTCGCGGCAGCAAACGCTCGAATAAGCTGACGGGCCAACGCTCTAGGGCTTCGGCTAGCAGGGTATGGTTGGTATAGCCAAAGGTATGCTTGGTGATGTACCAGGCTCGGTTCCATCCCAATTGATATTTATCCATCAACAGCCGCATTAATTCGGCAATCCCAATCGAGGGATGGGTGTCATTGAGCTGGATGGCGATTTTTTCGTGGAACTGGTCAAAATTCCGGTGGGTGCGGCGGTAGGTGTTGATGATATCTTGGAGCGAACAGCTCACGAAGAAATACTGCTGTTCTAGGCGTAGTTGTTGACCTTGAGAGGTATTATCGTTGGGATACAGGACTTTTGAGATATTCTCGGAGAATATCTTGTCTGTCACCGCACCCGAATAGTCTCCACTGTCAAACACTTGGAAGTTAAACTCTTCGGAGGCTCCGGCTCGCCACAGCCGTAGCGTATTGACGGTGTTGTTATGATATCCCGGTACGGGTGTATCGTAGGGAGTCCCTAAGACTTTGCGATCAGGAATCCAACGCACCCGATATTGACCTTTCTCATCATGATACCCTTCGGTATGTCCGCCAAACTTGACTGTAACGGTTAATTCGGGACGGCGGATTTCCCAAGGGTTGCCAAACCGCAGCCATTTATCCGGATGTTCGACTTGAGCGCCTTCTTCAATACGCTGATCGAAGATGCCAAATTCATAGCGAATTCCGTAGCCAACGGCGGGAATTTCTAAGGTGGCGAGGGAATCCAGAAAGCAGGCGGCTAAACGCCCTAACCCGCCATTTCCCAGTCCGGGTTCGGGTTCGAGTGCCATTAAGTCATCCAGCTTTAATCCGGATTCGTCTAAGGCTTGACACACTCGGTCGTACATATTCAGGTTGAGCAAGTTATTGCTTAACTGACGACCCATTAAAAACTCTGCTGAGAGATAATAAACGGACTTGACCTCTTTTTGCAGGTAGGTTGTCGCGGTATTAATCCACCGATGCAGCAAGCGATCGCGTACTGTGTAAGCCAGAGCCATGTAGTAATCGTAGGGGGTGGCTAAGAACTCGTTCTTGCCCTGGATATAGTACAAGTTATCGGCAAAGGCACGTTTTAGCGTCTCCACCGCCATCCCGGTGCGATCGTCTTCTACTTGAATTTCCGGGAGGCAGACGTTCGACTGGATGGGTTGATCGCTATTGGGTTCAAAAACTTGGTTATTCATAGACTGGTTGTTACTGATGACACGATTTAATATCGTTCCCCCTGCTACTCTAGTCTCTAAAATTGGCGATGCCAAGGTATCAGACGTTGGGGTTTGCTTTCGCTCTATCCGTCAGCTTAACCGCACCAGACCGTGATCCGGAACGTCTGTGTAAAAATCTGTTATGCCTTGGCGCTAAGTAGTCAGACAAAAGAAAACGGTACTGTATTAAGTTGTGTAAATAGACCTTAAACCCTTACAAAGAACGTAGCGTGCTTCTCAAGGGAGCGAGTATGACGAATGACGTAGCTTGCTTCTCAAGGGTAGCGAGTTTTCTACTGACTGATGACTTGTCTTAGTTATCGATTCGCAGATCTGTGGTTAACAACTGTTGATGAAATCAGGACTCTAAAGCTTATGTCAAACAGTCAGATTTTGCGATCGCGTCCCTTAGAAACCGTTCACTCTTAGCTTGTTTTATGTCTTGGGTTAAAAGGGGTAAAAAATGGGCAATTATGACGTTTTGTTGAGACGTGCGATTGATTGGAAGATTTAAACCTTTTGGGACAAAAAAGTAGTTTTAATTATCACCAATTGACAAGTTTAACCTAAACAAGGTAAGAGAAAGCCAAGGAAATGCTTTGGCGATCGCGATCAGGCGGGAAAAGCTTATGCTATTCTTAAATAGAAATACTGAGGAATGCATCATGTCACCCCTCAAACCAATCGGATTTTCCCTCGCGATCGCTACAGCGTTACTGTCTCTGAGCCTTGATAGTAAACCGATTCAAGCTCAATCCATAACACCTGCTGATGGGACAAATACCATCGTTACTCCCAATGGTGAGAGTCTTGATATTAGCGGCGGTATGTTGTCCGGAGATGGTAGCAATCTCTTCCACCACTTTCAGAAATTTGGCTTGAGTCAAGGAGAAATCGCCAACTTCCTCTCCAACCCCGAAATTCGCAACATTTTGGCAGGAGTTGTCGGTGGGGAAGCGTCCCTGATTAATGGGTTGATTCAGGTTACGGGGGGAAATTCTAACCTCTTTTTAATGAATCCGGCTGGAATTGTTTTTGGAACTCAGGCGAGTTTAGATGTTCCGGCGGCTTTTACCGCCACGACAGCCAGCAGTATTGGGTTTGACGGGGGTCAGTTTAATGCCGTGGGTGACAACAATTATCAAGCGCTCATGGGTGATCCCACTAATTTTTCCTTTGCCATGGAACAGCCAGGAAGCATTATTAATGCAGGTGATTTGGCTGTGGGTGAAGGGCAAGGTTTGACGGTTGTTGCGGGACAAGTCATTAACACGGGGACGTTCTCTGCACCAGGGGGAACAATTAGCGTTGCTTCTGTACCCGGAACCAGTCAGGTGGTGATTAACCAAGAAAATATGGCATTGGGTTTAAAGCTGGATGTAGCCGATTTAGATGATAACGGAGTTGACAACATTTCACCAGCAAGTCTAGGACAATTGGTAACAGGTGGCGATATAGTTCCAGCAACCGAAATTCAAGTTGATGATCAGGGTCAAGTTTGGTTAGCCGCTTCAAATCAGCCCATTCCGACAGAAACGGGAACGACGATTGTTTCTGGAAATATTGATACGGCTAGCAGTGAAACCGGGGGAACGGTTCACATTTTAGGGCAGCGTGTGGGTTTGGTTGATGCAGAAATTGATGCTTCTGGTAGTAATGGTGGGGGTACGGTTTTAGTCGGTGGTGACTATCAGGGTCAAGGTGAGGTTTTCAACGCCGAACGAACTTTTGTTAATCAGAATTCCACGAGTCTAGCTGATGCGTGGAGGGTCGTGGATGGCGGGACTGGGGTGCTTTGGG
>CAZNNK010000570.1:0-4878 GCA_964574085.1 uncultured Coleofasciculus sp. | reverse complement strand
GTTCAAGTCATGGTGATGGAACGTGTGGGGACTGTGTCTTTGTCACAGAAGGCGAGCAGTTAGTTGGAGTGATAACAGAGCGGGATTTAGTTCAAATTGTCGCGGCGGGAAGCCGCCTAGAAAGGCTTCGTGTAGCTGACGTGATGACTCAGCCGGTAATCACGTTGAAGCAATCCGAGTTGCGAGATGGTTTCAAAATGCTGCATTTATTCGAGTGTCATGGTATTCGTCATTTACCCATTGTCAATGAGAATAATCAATTGGTAGGAGTTGTTACACCTGAAAGTCTGCACCACGTTCTGCCATCCACTGAACTGTTGAAAAGGCGTCGAGTCGCAGAAGTAATGACACCTGAAATCATTAACGTTTCTCCCACAACCTCGGTGCTAACCGTAGCGCAACGGATAGCCGATTATGGCGTTAATTATGTAGTCATTGGCGAACAACAATATCCGAATCGTTCTGAGCAGATGGTGTCATCAAACTCAGTCGAGTCAAGACCATTATTATTCCCTATTGGCATCATTACTGAACGAGATATTATCCAATTCCAGGCATTGGGACTCGATTTAAACTTACCAGCTCATACGCTGATGAGTTTTCCCCTACTATGCGTGAATCCAGACGAGTCGTTATGGACAACTCATCAGAAAATGCAGCAGTGGCGAGTGCAGCAATTAGGAGTCTGTAGTCATCAAGGAGAATTGTTGGGTATGGTGACTCAAACCAGTATTCTACAAACCCTTGACCCAGCACAGTTGTATGGCGTTATTCAAGACTTACAGCAGCAACTGAGTCAACAGCGTCAAATCATTGCCTCACTCCAAGCTGAAAATCGACATCTGCGACGAAATGATCAGGGAGATGAAAAAGATAGGGAAGATAGGGAAGATAGGGAAGATAGGGAAGATAGGGAAGATAAGGGCGGATTTAGTAACATCAGGGTGATCAACAACGATAATCGTGAAACCCACCCCGAAAGATACGCCATGACACCTCTGGTTACTCAAAACGCCGACGATGAAATCGGGAACTCTTGGGAGCCAGTGATACCCTTGGAATTGAGGGAGTGCCAACAAGCGCAAGGAATTCTGAAAAATTTAAACCGTATTCTCAAAACCCTCAGTGAATCACACCGAATCTTGATAAATGCAACCCAGGAATCTGAGTTATTCCAGAACATTTGTCGGTTGATCGTGGAGGTTGGGGGTTATCAGGCGGCTTGGGTGAACTTGACAACTGAGGATACATCCCTAACGGTACAACCTGTGGCTGGGTTTAATAATTCTGATAATACCCCGTATCTAAGACAATTGGTGATGCCTGGGGTCAATCCATCCTCAGGAGAGTCTCCGATTAATCAAATTTGGCAAACTGGACAACCGATAGTTTGTCGCCATATTCAAACTGATCCGAAGTTTACACCCTGGCGATCGCAGGCCTTACAACAAGGGTATGGGGCGTTGATTATTCTACCATTACAGGTTCAAGAGCAGCCGTTGGGTGTGTTGACTATCTATGCGGTAAACTCCAAATCATTTACGCCGGAAGAGGTACAGTTATTGAAAGAATTAGCCAATGATTTAGCCTCCGGTATTGATGCGTTACGCACCCGCCTTGCCCGTGAACAAGCTGAAGCTGAATTATGTCAGTTCAATCAGGAACTCGAAAGTCGGGTACAACAGCGCACGGTTCAACTCGAACAAGAAATTCAGGAACGTGAAGGGATAGAAGCCGCATTACAGCAGGAGTTTGATTTATTATCCCGGGTAATGGAAACCAGCCCGGTGGGGATCATTTGGGTGAATCCGCAGGGACAAATTATGCTAATTAATCATCAAGCGGAACAGATTTTAGGTCTCCAATCAAAAGATAGTCGCCCAGAGTCTCAAGATAAGCTGACGTGGCATTATCAGGATGAGCCAGGAAATTTAAATAATCATAAACAGTTACCGTTCTGGCATTTGGTGAAAACCAATCAGACGGTTAATGACTTACAGTATACTATTGAACGAAAGGATGGTAGCCAAGTATTACTGTCGATTAACGGAACATCCTTATTTAATAAAGTGGGTGAGTTAAAGGGTATTGTATTTGCGATTGATAATGTTACTGAGCGAGTCAGGGCAGAGGAAGAACTGCGACAAAGCGAAGAACGATTCCGGACAGTTGCAAACTTTACGTATGACTGGGAATATTGGCTGAATCCAGAAGGTCAGTTTCTCTATATGTCTCCTTCCTGTGAACGGATTACCGGGTATAGTGCCGATGAATTTTTCCAGGATGCTAGTTTATTAGAGTCGATTATCTATCCAGAGGATAAAGAGCAATTTGTCCAGCATGGATGTGCGACTGGGGTGACTCAGAAGGTGTCAGGGATTGATTTTCGCATTCTGACTAAAACCGGAGAACTGCGTTGGATTTCCCATATTTGCCAATCTGTAAACAGTGCTGATGGGCGTTGGTTAGGCACACGAGCGAGTAATCGGGATATAACAGAACGCAAACAAGCCGAGGAAGCGTTGCGAGAGAGTGAGAAACGTTTCCGGAGTATGTTCAATCAAGTGGCTGTAGGCATTGTCCAAGCGACGTTATCGGGTCAGTTTCTGTGGTTCAATCAAAAGTTTATCGACGTAGTGCAGTATAGTGCCGAGGAACTGCACAATAAGACCTGTAAAGATATTACTCACCCCGATGATGTTGACCAAGAACTCACTTGTTTGAATCAGTTGTTGACAGGAGAAATTGATACGTTCTCCCGTGAAAAACGCTATCGTCGTAAAGATGGATCTGAGGTTTGGGTGAATTTAAGTGGGTCGCTGATCCGGGATAGTCAAGGTGAACCCAAGTCTTATATTGGCGTAGTGCAAGATATCAGCGATCGCAAACAGGCACAAGCGACGTTACAGCAGCTGAATGAGCAACTGAAAGGGCGGGTGAATGAACTGGGAAGTCGCAACCGAGAAATGGTGTTACTTGGGGAATTGAGTGACTTTCTCCAAGCCTGTTTGACGGTTGACGAGGCATATCAGGCGATCGCGACATTAGTTGCTCCCCTATTTCCGGGGAGTTCCGGTGGCGTCTTCGCGATTAATCCGTCGGAAAATTGGGTAGAAGCTATGGCAACCTGGGGAACCGCTTTGGCGAGTCAGACGCTATTTTCGCCGAAGGCATGTTGGGCATTACGTCGGGGACGTCCCCATTGGGTAAATCAACAACAATCTGGTTTACGTTGTCCCCATATTCACTCAGATATTTCTCCCCTAGAATCCTTTTGTGTGCCAATGATGGCACAGGGAAAAGCGTTAGGAATTTTATATATTAGTTCGCCACAATTGGGACAATTGACCGAAGCAAAACAACGGTTAGCCCTAACGGTAGCGGAACATTTAGCCCTGTCGTTAGCGAATTTGAAATTACGGGAAACCCTGTCTCAACAAAGTATTCGAGACGCCTTGACTGGGCTATTTAATCGGCGTTATATGGAAGAGTCTCTAGAGCGGGAAATTCATCGAGCGCAACGTCATCAACAACCGATGGGGATTATTATGTTAGATATTGATCATTTTAAGCATTTTAACGACACCTTTGGTCATGAAGCCGGAGATATTGTGTTACGAGAATTAGGCTTATTTTTGCAACGAAGTATTCGGGCGTCGGATATTGCCTGCCGTTATGGGGGTGAGGAGTTAATTCTGATTTTGCCAGATGCTTCACTGGCTGATACTAAGCAACGGGCGGAGCAAATTCGCCAAGATGTTAAGGGTTTGCAGATCGAGTATCACAATCAACCCTTAGACACGATCGCGATTTCTGTGGGTGTGGCGGCGTTTGCGGAACATGGTTCCACGGCGGAGGAACTAATTGCGACGGCGGATCGGGCGCTTTACCAAGCCAAAGCCCAAGGGCGCGATCGCGTGATTACTGGACCGGCGCTCTAGCCAAGGTGGGTAGGGGCAGCTTGGCACTGCCAAAACGGTATGACCTGTTTTCTAACCTGAAACGATCATACCGTGAGAACGCTGATCGGCAGTCTTTCAAGCTGTCGCGTAGCATCCGCTTTCCAATCCTCTCTCTTTTAAGGAGAGGAGATGTCAAGGTTAACGTTACTTAAATCCGGAAACACCTCCTGCACCGCCGGATGAACTAACTGATTATTCTGGACATTTACCCCCTTCGCCAACGCCACATCTGAGGCGACAGCTTTTATCCCTTCATTGGCTAACTTGAGAACATAAGGTAACGTACTGTTATTCAGGGCTTGCGTCGAACTCCAGGGTACAGCACCGGGCATATTGGGGACACCGTAATGCACTACCCCTTCATCGATATAGGTGGGATTCGTGTGTGAGGTGGATTTCACGGTTTCAATACATCCCCCCTGATCCACCGCCACATCAACAATTACCGCACCCGGATGCATTTGTTGCACCAATCCGCGCGGGACAAGAATCGGCGCCCGACGCCCTGGAACTAACACCGCCCCAATCAGCAAATCCGCTTGGGGAACAACGGCTTCAATCTGAGCTGAATTACTGTAAAGGAGTTCAACCCTGGAACCAAACAGGGTTTCTAAGTAGGCGAGACGTTCAATATTAATATCCAAAATCTGAACCTGAGCGCCCATTCCTACGGCAATTTTCGCCGCTTCTGTGCCGACAACGCCACCCCCAAGAATCACTACGTTACCGCGTCTCACTCCAGGGACACCCCCCAAAAGCACCCCGCGTCCCCCTTGTTGGCGTTCCAAGAATCGAGCGCCAAATTGGACAGAAAGCCGACCTGCAATAATGCTCATTGGTGTCAGCAAGGGGAGGCGGCGATCAGGAAGTTCCACGGTTTCATAGGCGATCGCACAAACACCCCTATCGATTAAAC
>CAZNNK010000569.1:0-4882 GCA_964574085.1 uncultured Coleofasciculus sp. | reverse complement strand
GGGAACAGGGAACAGGGAACAGGCAATAGGCAATAGAAAATTAAACTTCAAAATTTTTTCTTTGTTTAATCACGAGTAAGGTGATATCATCATAAAGTTGCTGTGCGTCAATATGCTGGCGTAGGTCATCAATAACGGCTTGCCGAATTTCAACAGCGGATTGTTGCCAATTTTGACTGAGAATCCGACACAGGCGTTCGATGCCATATTGTATCCCTTGGGCGTTTTCTGCCTCGGGAATCCCATCGGTGTAGAGGACAACAGTATCTCCCGGATTTAACTGGACTTGAATATGTGCCACGAAATCAGCGATATCAGTATCTAAACCAATGGGAAACCCTAGATCAATGGTATCAATTCGCTCAATATGACCTCCAGTCCGCACGATAATGAGTTCTTCATGTTGTCCGCTCAAATTGAGGATGCCTTTTTGATAGTCCAGTAAAGCTAGAGTCAGATTTTTGTCGGAGTTCATCCGCTGGACGTTTTGATAAATGGTGCGATTGAGGATATCTAAAAATTGCTTGGGGTCAGTTTGGTTACTTTCTAAGAGGGTGCGGACAGCGGTTTGTACCATTAAGCTTAATACGCCGCTTTCTAAACCATGTCCCGTCACATCACCAATACTAATTTGGACGCGATCGCGATAGGGTAAAATATCATAATAATCCCCACCCACTTCCGTCGCCGGTTCCATAAAACCCGAAATTTCTAAATCAGTCATTTGATTCAGTTCTGTCTCTTTAGGCAGCAGCATCTGTTGCAAGCGACGAGTGACCTCAAGTTCAGCGCTCAATCGCAAGTTTTCTGCCTTGAGACGTTCATTGAGCTTAGTAATTTCCTGATTTGCCCGAAACAAATCCGCTTGGGCTTGTTTGCGTTCCGAGATGTCGCGAAATGTACCCGTATAAAAGCAATCTTGACCCGATTTAGTCTCCACAACCGTCGCTTCTAGGGGAAAGCGAAACCCATCAACCCGACAGCCAACAATCTCATGTCTGCCCACTTTTAATAACCGTTCCATTCCCCTATCCGAATCATCGGCGCCGGGGGTTGACCAATCCAATAGCTGATGAATATCCATACCGATGAATTCGTTGATGGAATACCCAAATATCTCTTTCGCACTCGGATTAGCGGTAACAATTTTGAGTTGAGGTTTGGTGAAGGTAATAATCGCATCCATTGCCGTTTTCACAATGGCATCGGTGCGGGTTAACGCCTCTTCTAAGGCATCCATCACCTGGTTATAGCGCTGGGCAATTTGACCGACTTGGGTAAAGGGTTCGACAGGAACTCGTAAGCTTAAATCTTGGGTCTGGGCTTGGGCTTCCATGACCTGAAACAGGTCACAAATTTCGGTTTTGGCGCGATGTTCGGACACATTTAAACCCATCTGTTCTGCCTCAACACTCACCCGCATGGGGAAGACACGATTGGTGATGAATAATAGGAGATAGGTTATGCTAAATGCCCAAATCCCACAACTGACAATTCCGATTCCTTGGACACTAAGCTGTCGTACTGGACTTAAACCCGTATCCAGCAATGACCGTTGACCAAACAAGGCGACGGCTAATGTTCCCCAAATTCCTCCACCCAAATGCACGGGTATGGCATCTACCGCATCATCAATCCGCCACCGTTCCAGCCAATTCGACATCAAGGTAGCAATAATCCCCCCAACCGCCCCGATAATTACCGATGCGGGAGATGTGACAACATGGCAACAGGCGGTAATCGAGACTAATCCAGCCAAGGAACCATTGATGAGGGATTCGACTTCCGGAAGTTGACACCGATACCAACTCACCATTCCCGCTGCCATCATTCCGGCAATACCGGCTAGCACGGTATGCACAATAATGCTAGGGACTTGCTCATTTAAAGTCAATGTGCTGCCCCCATTGAACCCCAACCAGCCAATCCACAGTAACATGGCACCTAACACCGAAAGGGGTAAATTAGACCCGTGGATTTTTCGCGGTGGTCGATGATCCGGAAATCGCCCGGTGCGTGATCCGATAATCATCAAACTGGCGAGGGATACCCAGCCCCCCAGACTGTGAACCACTGTAGACCCCGCAAAATCCACAAAGCCTAACTGTTCTAACCACCCCACGGATACATCTAAATCAATCCCGTTCCACGCCCAATGTCCAAACAGGGGATAAATCAGACCAGACACCAAACCCGCTAAGATTAGGTAAGCTCTAAACTTCATCCGTTCCGCCACCGCCCCGGAGACAATCGTGGTGGCGGTGCTGCAAAATATGGCTTGGAACAAAAAGAACGCCGCTAGCCGGGGTGTAGCTTCAACGTGAACAAAGAAATCGCTTGAACCAATCCACCCCAGCACCGAGGTGCCAAACATGAAGGCATATCCGAACGCCCAAAATAAGGCGATAGATATGCCCAAGTCGGCTAAGTTTTTAATGGCAACATTGATACTATTTTTTGATCGCGTCAGCCCTGACTCCAGGCACATAAACCCGGGTTGCATCAGGAATACCAAGCCAGAACAGACGAGGAGCCACAGAATATCAATCACTTATATCTGCCCCTTGTTTTTGGCATACAAATATATATCATCCTTACAGATATGCCAGCTCTAATTCCAGAATATTCAAGTCCTCCCTACCCTTCCCATTGTTGCTGAATTATCCCCCCTAGGGCATGTTGTTTAATCTCTTTGTTATCAATGGTTGTGGCTATCTACCTGTCTGGGGATAAGGTGGATAGGGCTTACGGCTGATTGGACAGCGATCGCGTACTGTGATCAGTTAGGCTAAACTCAGCACCCATTCCATACCCCAGGATTCAGAAACAATGACAGCTACAACCACCCAATCCATCACCTTGTCAGAGTTTCTCCAACTTCCAGAAACTAAACCAGCGAGGGAATATATCAACGGAGAAATTATCCAGAAACCAATTTTAGTCTTTTTAACCCAGCAACAGCCTGTTCTCCTCCAGGGAGAAGATTCCTTACCTGCATTATCAGAAATTGAACTGACGCTAACCGTAAATCAGGTATTTAGTTGGTTGAAAATGAACTGAGTTAACCTCGAATTATACAGATAGGTCAACAACAATGAGCAACAGCAACGAACCGAACCCATTTTTTGACGATGATAAAGTCAATAAAGATGAACTCTTTATCGAAGTTCCCCCGGATCAAACACCTCCCTATCAGGAACGAATTCCCTCTGGATATGACCCCATGGGAGAAATCCATCTCAGGGGTCGAGCCTTTAGAAGTCTCTCTGGGGGAACAATCTCTTGGTGGATACTGATTTCTGGTTGGTTCATCTTTGGAGGACTAGCTTTATTAATACTGATTAATGCGATTATCTTGCAATCCTTCGTGCTTGTCATCCCATTAGGCTTGGCTGCTATTCCTCTGTTAATTCTCTGGAGAGGTACGGCGGCAAAATTGTCTAGTACCAAGCGCCGCAGGAGATAATTCATTGTAGGAGTTAATTGTCTGGATGGGTTTAGCCACTAAAATTACTTGGGCAATAACTGGACAATAAAATCCGCCCTTATTCAATTTTATTCAAACAAATAATATGCTTACCAAAATACGGCGTACTTTGAATCTATTTTTCAGAAGATCAAGGACAATCAATGATGAACCCCTCAACAAGGTAAGTTTGATTGTCATTATCCTGATTGATATTTTTATCTTAATCAATGTTTTCACTGGACTAAATGATATTAGCCAATGGTATATTAGCCCTGCACAGGCTTATCCCTGTTATTCTGAGTGGAAAAATTACCAATCAAAAACTACTCAAGACAAAGCTTATGAGGTTATTAAATCTTCATTGTTATATGCAAGAAGCCATCAATCTAGTTTTCAGCAAACCTATCAACAAGCAGCGGTAGGACATCTAGGCACTGTGTCTCCAACCTGCTTAGAGTACGGCAATTATAAAGATCAACTCAATAATCCAGAAAATCAGCCAATTATAACAGCTATTGATCAGAAACAAGCAGAAATTAATGAACTTGAACAAACGAATCGCCGTATTCGTGAGCAATATGACTCAACTCTATTGGAAAAAATAGCAGGTCAGCCTCGTGAGCAATCGATTAATCTAGTCGAGGCGGAGAAAGCCAAACAGCAACTCGAACAAAATAACCGCAATATTGCTAGGCTTAAACAGGAAATTGCTGAACTGAAAAATCAACTGACAGCGAAACCTGAAAGTTTAGCTTTTATCAACTTGCTTAAGGATGATGGGACATTTCAGTCGGTTGAAAATAACTACCAGCAGGCATCCTTTTGGTATCCCAGCATCCAATTCAGCTTTCAATCGCTTTTCCTGTTACCGCTAATTTTCCTTTCTTTATCAGTTTACAATTTTGCTCAACGAAAAGGATATGGACTTATTGACCTAATTAGCTGGCATTTATCAGTGGTATTTTTTATACCATTAATTTTTAAGATATTTGAGTTTTTGCAATTTGATGTAATCGTTCAAGTTATCGTTGATCTCATTAGCACCCTTTTAGGCGGACTCGTTTTTCTAGTCAGTTATGCTTATATCTTACTGATTCCTCTGATTGGGTTTGGCATTATCAAATTATTCCAAAAAATTGTCTTTAATCCCAAAGTACAAGCAGCGACGCGAGTTCAAAAATCACGCTGTATCCGGTGTGCCAAGAAAATTCCGACCCATGATGCCTACTGTCCCCACTGTGGTTTTTATCAATACGCTGAATGTCATAATTGTCACAGCATGACTTATAAGTATTTACCCTATTGTAAACAATGTGGACAGTCTCAAGATTCCAATTAATAGCACGCTCGTCGTTACGCTGTCTTCACGATAAGCACTCGCGATCGCGTACCACAAACACCTAAGCTGTAGGT
>CAZNNK010000568.1:0-4882 GCA_964574085.1 uncultured Coleofasciculus sp. | reverse complement strand
CCGGAAGCCGTTGGTGCGGGAGATTCAGCCAGGGACATTAAAGCCTCAGACGGATTTCCCCCGGTTGTCTGTTCACCAGAGAGAACTGCTTGACGGCTGAGTTCAAAATCAGCTAGAGCTAATTGAGTAATCTCTACCGCCTTGTCTGGGTTAGCCTCTAGCGCCTGTTGTGCAGTTTGGGCGATCGCGCCAAATCCGGGCAAGTTTAAGAACTCAGCAAATCCGGCAAACACTTCAATTTGGGCGCGTAATTCTCCCGCCACTTCATAAGCCTGAGGATTCGCTACCACATCAGCTAGACGCTCTAAGCCCTCAGCGACATCGACTTCAAAAATCGACACCGCCATATTGATCCCCAATTCGGCGGAACTAGGCATATAACTATCCGCCTCGGTGAGGGCATCTCCCAAGCGTGCCTCAATTTGGTCAAAAATGGGAGTCCCCGTGGCTAACGCCGCATCTGCGTCAAAGGAACCCGTAGTAATTTGCGATTTCAGCGGCACACTCAGACAGTCATAAGCTTGCAGCAGTTTATTCTCTAGCTCAATGTCAATATCAACGGTATCACTATACAGTGCCTTAAAGATATTTTCCAAGCGGTGAGCTAGAGTCGCAATTGCCTCTAAATCAACACTGGCTGCGCCCCCTTTTAACGAGTGAGCCGCTCGCATTAATTCGTGAACTTTGGCAGTGCTGCGCTCATCTCTGAGATTTAATAACCCCGTTTCTAGAGTTTGTAAAAGTTCCGGCGCTTCGGCAATAAAAAATTGATAGGCTTGGTCACGAATATCGGGATTAATTGCCATACTTTCATCCTTAATTATTGAAATTGTTTCTAGTTTGTAGTAAGCGCTTTAGCGCTTCTAGCACTAAAGTGCCTACTACGAACCGAATGACTAATTCAACTTAAACTGACCCACTTCTGCTTGTAACGCTTGCGCCACTTGTCGGAGTTGTTCAAATGAGTACGATACATCAGTGGCTCCAGTGGATGTTTGAGCGGCAATGTTTGCCACTTTTGTCATCGTTTCCGTCACCGATTCAGAGGCTCGTGTCTGAATTAATGTGGCTTCGGTAATCGCTTCAACCAGGTCACTAATCTTGGCGGATACAGAGGTAATTTTGTTCAGAGAAGCACGAGTTTCATCCACGAGTTTTGTACCCATAACCACCTGTTCTGTCCCGGCTTCCATTGCGGTTACCACCTCGTTCGTTTCCGCTTGAATTGCCGCCACCAGCTTTTCAATTTCGCTCGTCGCATCGGCAGACTGTTGTGCCAGCGATCGCACTTCGTCGGCAACCACCGCGAACCCTCGTCCTTCTTCCCCGGCGCGGGCTGCCTCGATGGAGGCGTTGAGCGCTAGCAAGTTGGTTTGGGCGGCGAAGGTGCTAATCAGGTTAACCACAGCGGAAATCTTTTGCGAGGATTCACCCAAGTGTTTGACTTTTTTCGCCGTTTCTGCTACTGTTTCGCGGATGGCGAGAATCCCGTCTACAGTACGGTTCATCGCTTGGTCTCCTTCTTGTACCATTTCACCCGCTTCTTGCACCGCCGTTAACGCTTGTTCGGCGTTCGCGGCAACCATTCGCACCGACTGAGCCATTTCCTGGGCGCGGTCAAGGGCGACGGAAATTTCTTCGGCTTGGTGCAGCGCTTCTTCGGCGAGGGATTGTACCGCGACTTCATTACTACTCGTGGTATCCGCCACTTGACCTGCGGCTGCTTGCACCTGGGTAACAATTTTCCGCAGGTTAGCAACGGTGGCATTATAAGAGTCTGCCACTGTACCGATTTCATCTTCGGTGACGCGGGCGCGAATGGTTAGATCCCCTTTACTAATCGGGTCTACCTCCTTGAGCAGTTCTAAGGCTCGCTGTTGCAACCCTTCTTTGAGTAACCGCTGTTCTTCCGCCAGGTTTCGGGTTTGGTCAAGTAGGGTGAGTCGGTCAAGGGATAGTCGCATCTGGTCAGCTAAACGCTGGAGGAAATCGATTTCCCCAGGTTGCCATTCGTGGGACTTTTGGCAGTAATGAACGCTAAGTAAGGCAAAGGGTTGACCTTGAGACATCAATAAAACATCCAGGGTAGACTTAACCTCTAAATTTTCCATAAACTTCACCTGTTCAGGCGCTAACCCAGCGGTGGCAACATTGGTAATTGCCATAATCCCCTCATCACTGTGAGCCGTTAGCTGTTTTGGCGATAGGGGAGGATGTTTGAGATTGCTATTGAACGCATGAAACTGACCCGCTGTCACCGATTCCGCCGCCACCTCACCACTGCCATCGGTGTTCAGCCGATAGACAATCACCCGATCCGCCTTATAGATCTTGCGAGCATTGATCACCGCAATGTCGAAAATATCTTGGATGGCTTGGGCGTCAAAGGAACGAACACTGGTAATTTCTGCCAACAAGTTTGCCTTTTCTGCTGCCAAGGTTTGTTCCTGCACCAGGCTACCAATCTGTTTAGCCATGTCGTTGATGTTTTCACCCAAGACAGCCATTTCGTCTTCCCCAGCCACATCTAGACGGGTATTCAAGTCTCCCTGACCAATTTTGGTCACCGCGTCGGCTGCACTCACAATCGGGCGGGTGGCACGGTTAGCAATGGCAGCAGCGATCGCGGATACGAGTAAAGCGGTGAGCGCTGTACCACTGGCTAGGGCGAGAAGTAACTGGCGCTGCGGTTCAAACGCAATCTTGGTGGGCGTGGCAACCATCGCCGTCCAGGGTAGGTCTTGCACCCCTTCCAGTTGCTGTTCGGGAGCGTAGGCTAACAACTCTTGACTGTTGTGAACCGTATCTGTTGTCACTGTACTTCCTGACTTGCCTGCGGTTTTCAATTGCTCAAAATTCACAAACACCTCCGAGGCTTCCTTACCCTGCACATCGGGCTGGTTCGATACGAAAATTTCAGCACCGCCCTCAGACAAGTCAAGTAAATAGTATTCGTCACCGCGAACCCCGAAGTTAGAAATCAGGTCATCGAGAGCGACTACAGGCATACGCGATCGGATAACGCCAATGGTTTTCCCGGTGGCATCTTTCACGGGTGCAGCGGTGTGAACCGCGAATTTACCACTAGATTTAGAGATCGTGGGGTTATTGATATAGGGTCCATCCAGTTTGAGAGCCGCTTGAAAGTATTCGCGATCGCTGTGATTCGGTAGAGGATCTCCCTTCGATTGCACAATTACATTGCCTTGGAGATCAAACACAGCAATGCTGTCATAGATTTTGTAGAAATCGATGTAGTTGTCGAGAGTGGCTTGTTTTTGAGCCAGGGTTGTTGATTCAACCAGCTCCGGATCAGTGAGAACTTGCAGACTCGCCAGAATCTGAATATCCCCGTACCGTTCCCGCATGAAACGAATCACTTTATCTTCAATACCTTCAGCACGGGCGATTTTCGCGTTAGCAATTTCTCGAATAACCGCTCGGTCAGCAAAGTAGTAGGCGGTGATTCCGGTTACCAGTACAGGAAGTGTACCAATAACGATTGCCAATGCTGTGGCTTTATTTCGTAGATTTAGCCGTTGCCACCAAGAGGTTGATGACTGGGGTTTGGGAATGGTTTGAGTCTTTGCCTTGTATCCTTCCCGATCAAAATCTAGTTGTTGGAAAGCCTTTGGGGTTTGAGTTGAGAGGCTGTTATCAGAAAAGGGATAATCCTTAAGTGCTGCACCATCGTCATTGGAGGTCAGCTTGGAAATAGCACCGTTATTATTTGTGGAGTTTGTATTGGGTGATGTTTGAGTCATGATAGAAACCTCGTCGTTGAACATCAATAGGGTGCGAGAGATATTACTCAACTCATCCGCAAGCCAAAATAAAGTCTTGCGTTGGGTTCAGCAATACCGGATAGGGTTATGAAATTAAGCGGAATTTTGGGCGATATTGATCAGCTATCGTCAATTAGCGGCTTGTGAAGGGGTCTTGGCATTAATTTTTGATAGACGCAAATCTGGCTGAGATGACAAAGGACAAAGGACAACATCTACTGAGTTTTCGGCATGGCTTCACTAATGGCGCTACCATCGAGAACAGCTAACATCTCACCACTTGATTTCACCCAATATCCCCGTAAAAAAGGAGCAAGTTCAGGCGTGACGGGAGCAGAGGGTGGGGATTGAATCCCATCAGGGTTACACCACTCCATATCTTCGACACGGTTAACCACAAGTCCAAGAATATGGCTTTTTACCTGAGTAGAGTTGTGAGACAAGGAACGAGTATGTAATACAATTGCCGTGTAGTTAGAAGCACCCGTTATCTGCTGATACCAAGGCGTGAGTCCCACCAGATGTCCCATGTCTACCATCCAGAGAATCTCACCCCGCCAGTTATACACACCCATCACCCAAGCGGGTGTATGAGGGATGGGTACAATCTGACCAATGGGAATATTTAACACCTCCGTCAACTGTCTAACGGACAACAAAGCCGTTGTATCAGGTAGCAGATGAAACCGCAAAAACTGTTCCGTATCACTGGCTACAGACGCAGGCGATCGCGGCTGGATCTCCATGGACGATGAGAAGCGGTTTTGGGTTGATAGACTGTCAGACATGGTAAGGAACAGGGAGCAAGAAATTGTTTTGTCTGTAGTAGGCACTTTAGTGCCTTATGCTTCATGGACTAGCACTAAAGTGCTGACTACGAACCGTTCTAATTAGGTGCGAATGAGCTGTTTAACCGTTCGGACAAGCTCATTTTGATCCACAGGTTTAGCCAGATAAGCATCAGCCCCCTGTTTCATGCCCCAGAATTTATCCATTTCGCCTCCTTTTGTGGAACAAATAACCACAGGAATCTTGCTGGTTTCAGCCGCCGTTTTCAACTCCCGGCAGACTTCAAACCCACTGCGCCCCGGTAGCAC
>CAZNNK010000567.1:1489-4883 GCA_964574085.1 uncultured Coleofasciculus sp. | reverse complement strand
TGCTTACCCTAAAGATACCTGCCCACAAAGGCTGACTTATCCAACCACGTTACAAAGCTTTTACAATCCAACAGTCAAAAAAAATGGAATAAACCAAAGCACAGTTGTACAATATGACGGTTGTATTGGGCAATACAGGCATTGATCGAGCGCTATACCTTGCCTGAAATGGGCGAACTCTGGACGGATACCTATAAGTTCAAAACCTGGCTACAGGTGGAAATTGCGGTTTGTGAGGCAAAAGCGGAATTGGGTGAAATTCCGGCGGATGCGGTTGCGGAAATTAAGACGAAGGCAAATTTTGATGTCGATCGCATCTTGGAAATTGAGGCGGAAGTCCGTCATGATATGATCGCATTCCTGACGAATGTAAATGAGTATGTGGGGGATGTGGGTCGCTACATCCACTTGGGATTAACCAGTTCTGATGTTTTAGATACGGCGTTGGCATTACAACTGGTTGCTAGTCTGAATCTAATTGTGGAATGCTTGGAGCAACTCATTCAAGCGATTCGCTATCAGGCGCAACAACATCGATACACGGTGATGATTGGGCGATCGCACGGGATTCATGCCGAACCGATTACCTTTGGCTTTAAGCTAGCTGGGTGGTTAGCGGAAATTCTGCGACACCGCGATCGCCTAGTGAATTTGCGCCAACACATTGCTGTAGGCAAGATTTCTGGTGCAGTGGGAACCTACGCCAATACTGACCCCCGTGTAGAAGCGATCGCCTGTCAGAAGCTGGGACTTGATCCCGATATGGCATCAACTCAGGTCATTTCCCGCGATCGGCATGGTGAATTTGTTCAGCAGTTCGCCCTATTAGGGGCTTCCCTGGAACGCTTTGCGGTAGAAATTCGCAACTTACAACGCACCGATGTCTTAGAAGTTGAGGAATTCTTCGCCAAAGGACAAAAAGGGTCTTCTGCCATGCCCCATAAGCGTAACCCGATTCGGTCTGAACGCCTCAGTGGGATGGCGCGGATTCTCCGGGGTCATGCGATCGCCGCCTTGGAGAATATGGCACTATGGCACGAACGAGATATTTCTCACTCCTCTGTGGAACGGGTTATCCTGCCAGACACTTGCATTTTGACCCACTTTATGCTTCATGAAATGACTCATTTAGTCAAACACCTATTGGTGTACCCGGAAAACATGAAGCGGAATCTGAATCGGTATGGCGGTGTCATCTTTAGTCAACGAGTGATGTTAACCCTCGTAGAAAAGGGAACCAGTCGAGAAGACGCCTACAGTATTGTTCAGTCTTGCGCTCATCAGGCATGGAATCAACCAGGAGGAAATTTCCGGGAACTCATCGCCCAAGATTCTCGGGTTCAGAGTCAGTTAACAGCGGATGAAATTGAGGACTGTTTTAATCCCCAACATCATTTTCGGCATCTTGATGAGATTTATCAACGTTTAGGAATTTGATAACCATGTTCCAGATGTACCGATTTAATCTGTAGGGGCGGGTTTCACTATTATCGTTTCTGACTTCACCCCAATGTAAATAAACCCGCCCCAACCGGGTGATGGTGTGGAGTGTTTTGTCTGGGCGGGTTTGGGGCATTTTTTTGGAGTTGATGCCCACGTTCTATACTTCAGAGTCACTGTAAGAACGCCCGCCTCTAGACAGCGCCGTTGCCAAAGCGATTCCGGGTAAGGTAATCAAGATAGCCCAAGGCGATCGCAACCAGTCTAGCGATGCTTCTTTTTGCTGATAAGACTCAGACTGCTTATATATACAGGATTGGGCGGGATGGGCTGAACTTAGCACCACACCCGTTGCGATCGCACTCGTCGCCAACACAGCCGCTACTACTTTAGGTTTCATCATCGTGAATCTATAAATCTTCAAGAAGTTGGCTGGAATCCGTGTTTAAACCCAGCTTGTCTCGATTTTATATCATGTCCGGCTGTGCGAGTTCCCTCCCCTTGACAAGGGGAGGGTTAGGCAGAGGTCAAATCACCTCGATTGGTGTTATCTATCAACGGATACAGATTTTTTGATCGGTCTGTAGTTTACTTCTGTAATCCAGTGAACACCATTGATCTGAATGCCTAGATTTAAAAAAATCTCCCACCCTTGACCTAAAAGATTCAGTCCCAGTAATTCTCCTTGTTCAAAGCATACACTGCGTTCTTGAAAATTACTTAAGTTGATGCTGTGCCCATTCCAGACTAAAGACTCTAGAAGAACAGACTGCGTACTGTTGCCGATCAGAGAATGATCCGAGTAGCTAAATATACCCCTACCCACTCCGCGTATCTCAAACTCATAGCTAAGGGAGTCATCTGAACTAAAGTTAGTCTGAATTTTGGCTAAGGGTTGAGAATCGCTAGGGGCAGCAACGGAAAGGGTTGAGTAATTTTGATTCATTGAAGGTCTACAGGTAAAGGATAATCCTCATGCTTCAGACAACACCCCGTCAATCTTGAGCATTTACTGTTGTATGTATTGCGCTTAGTTAATATTTATAACATTTTGTTTACAATGTGTCTAGCCTTCTCATGAAACTTGCTGATCATCTTCAGAGTATTGGTCAATGAATTAATTTTTAATTGTAAAATTAAGCTTTGGTAAATTTATTTCCCTAAATATATTAAAAAAGGTAAATTTAAGCGACAAAGGTTTATTTAGAAGCGTAATGCGCTAATCTGAATGAAGAGTGTACATGCAACCTACTTCCACCCAGCGATCTCTCACGCTTGGGTTTCTTGATTGCCACGGGTTGAGTGTCACTGGGCGCGATCGCGAAATGTCCGATTCATATCATATACAACGATCCTTGTTGCTTTTGGGTGTAGACATAGACCTGTAGAGACGTTGCGTGCAACGTCTCTACAAGGTTGTTGTAGTGTCTTAACACCTCAACTGGAAAACAGGGTTAGTTCTGCGCCAAAAATATCCGTGGATTGAGCCGCCACTGTTTGAACATCAACATTATGGATCGTTGCCATAATCGAATGATGAGGTAAAGCAATCATCGTATCATTACCTTGTCCCATCAAAACTACGCCGCGTGGATCTAAGCCACCTAAATCAATTTGATCTTGATCGGGGTTAAAGTTATTAATCTCACTATATCCCCTCATTTCTAAGCCAATTGTATCCTGTCCACCGCCCAGCCAGATTGTATTGTGACCTCTACCTGCATTAATTAAATCATTACCTGAACCACTATAAATAATGTCATCCCCATCTCCGGTGTGAATCGTGTTTACTCCTTCACCCGCGTAGATGGTATCATCACCAGATCCAGTGGTAATCCTATCATTTCCAGAGCCACTGTAAATCAGATTGTCGCCATCTCCAGCATCAATGACATTGACCCCTTCATTGGCATAAATGGTATCATTGCCATCCCCAGCCGTAATTGTATCAGCA
>CAZNNK010000567.1:0-1389 GCA_964574085.1 uncultured Coleofasciculus sp. | reverse complement strand
GTATCATTGCCATCCCCAGCCGTAATTGTATCAGCAGCCGAACCGCCATAAATCAGATTATTGCCATCTCCAGCATCAATGTCATTGATCCCTTCATTGGCATAAATGGTGTCATTACCATCCCCAGCCGTAATTGTATCAGCAGCCGAACCGCCATAAATCAGATTATTGCCAGATCTCGCTATAATCCGATTGGTTCCTTCACCACCAAAAATGACATCATCATTAGATGTGCCTTCTAGCCAATCATCAGCATAGGTTCCAAAAATATAATTCATCGACTTTCTCCAACTGTGACCTTTGATATTGGGTTATCTCTTGTACATGTATGCTAAGAAGGCAACTTCCCACCCATGTATTCAATTAAAGCTTGCGAAAATTAAATCGCGTTAACCCTCTTTTTGAAGACAATATTTTGTAGACAGAGTAAAATTGAATTCAACTTTATTTTATAAAAAATGGTTGCGTTTTTTGTAAAGTTTGAATAAAGAAATTATCAGAATTTTATAAAGTTTTGGTCAAGACGTAACCTAACCTATAGGCATCCCCATGCCCAGCACTGTTCTCTTGACTTCTAAATGCTGCTGTAATCAGCGGTTTGGCATTTCAACCCCAAGTGGGTGGACACGATTACAGTTAACGGTTGAGATTAGGGAACAGTTCAGGGGTTTCCGATTTGTGCAGCAGACCCTAAGTAGGGCTTGCTGAATAAGTCTTGTGGTGGGGGTAGGGAGCAGGGGAAGCAGGGAAAGCTGGGGCAAAAAACATTCAACTAGAGCTTATCCAAGCCGTATGACAGCCAAAATCTCAAGCGAGACGCCAATAAATGTATTCCTGTATACATAGAGTATAAGGTTAGGTTAAGAGACTCTCTCACATTCATAATATTTTTTTCAGATAAAAAATCAAAGATAGGGTGTATGCTTAGATATGGAGGTTAACCTGTTCTTAACCAGATAAACTCCACACTACTGTTACGAGGGTCAATGCCAATGGTTGGTGTGGTTTCACCTCGCCCAGAGCGGCAGGTCGAAATTTTACATGTTGTTCCAGGTCGTCTAAGACTCCGAGTCTTAGGAGAGGAACCTGGAACCGTATTAAAAGCGGTTACGCCTCACCTGCGAAAGCGGGTCGGCGTGCGAGAGATACGAACCAATGAGCAAATTGGAAGTTTACTCATTACCTTTGATACGAGTCAGTTATCCCTAGCTCAGCTATTTGAGATCCTGCGGGATTTAGGAATTGCTGAAATTAAGCAGCCACAGAGTAAGGAACCCTTAGACTCAGAGGCTTGGAAAAAAGCGGGGACTCAGCTTCAATCCTTCATTCCCTTACTGATTGGACTGTTAACCACCAGGCAACTGGGAATTCAAGGATGGCGGTCAATTC
>CAZNNK010000566.1:610-4884 GCA_964574085.1 uncultured Coleofasciculus sp. | reverse complement strand
CCCAATCTCCCCCATCTCCCCCATCTCCCCCAGCTCCCCCATCTCCCCCATCTCCCCCCTCTCCCCCATCTCCCCCATCTCCCCCATCTTCCCCATCTCCCCCATCTCCCCTCGCCTACCTGACACTCTGAGCAAACATTTGTAAAATCTTAGTGAAAAATCCCTCTAAACTAGACAGAATAGAAACGCTTATTATCTCTACGTCAATGGAACCATGTCAACTCCCCTAAACACAGCGCTGGAGAGCTATCAAGCTGCCCTTGAGTGCCTGGATAAGGCTGACGCCACGATTGATTGATGTGGAACAAATTCTAGCGATTCTGAATGCAAGAGATACCGTACAGGTGGCGCTAAAGCAGCAATCTCCAGTTCCCAATAGTCAGTTGCAGAAAGTGATTGCGTTGGATGCACGGCTGCGGGAAAAGGTGGATGTGATTGCTAAAGCAGTAAACTACAAAACCGCTGAACAATTCAGTCAATGGCGGGAAAGTGTCCACCCCGCCGCCGATGCTTGGTGGTGGCGCTTAGAACGCATCGCCCCACCCCATCCCTGGGATCAATTAGATTGGTTGTGGCGCAGTGTGACGGTTGTTGGTTGGACGGCAAATTTGAGTTTATTGGTGAATATTGCGGGTCGCTTTTTTAGTCAGGGTGCCGGATTAGCGGGTGCCGCAGCGGTTATTTTTCCCAGTATTCTGGCGGTATTACAGGCAAAAAGTGAACTGACGAAATCGGGGAATGAAGGGTTTGATCAACTGTTGACAAAATTGAGGATTCCTCTCCATTGGCGGGAAGAAGCCAGGGCGGGTTCGACCTTATTGTTATCTGTATTTCTCGGTTATTTTTGGTTATTGCTGCCCGATATTTCCCGAATTTATACGAATACGGGGTGGGAGAACTATGATCAGGGGCAAGTGGGCGCAGCGGAACAGGAATATATGCGAGCGATCGCCTTGGATGCGGATAATCTGAAGGCTCATTATAATTTAGGATTAGTCTATGAAGATTTACAAGAATTTGACCAGGCGCGAAAGCATTACCAAATTGCCGCCAGGGGGGATATGCCCGCCGCGTATAATAAACTCGGTCGCCTGTATCTGAAGCGGAAGAAATATCCAGAAGCCGCCGCCCTCTTACAGAAAGGGCTATTGTTAACCGAAGACCAAGAAACCTCTCTGGATGTGCGCTATAATCTCCTAAAAAACATGGGCTGGACGCGGTTCCTCCAAGGCAGACATGAAGAGGCAGAATACACCCTATTAGCCGCCGTTGGCATCACCAAGAATCCCGCTGCATCGGAGGTGATTGAGAACAAAGGAGCTGCCCATTGCGTACTCGCACAGGCGCTCGACAAACAAGACAAACCCAGCGCATTAGAGGCATATAAACTATGTTGTCAACAAGGGAACCGACTCAATAGCGATGAAGACACCTGGTTACATTTAGCTCATACAAAATTAAATAAGGCAGGAGAATCATGTCCAAACCCTGGAAATTAATCCCTCTACTATTCAGTCTTTTAACCCTCACTCAAACCGCACCGGGATTGACCCAATCCCGCAGCTTAAATATCCTCTCAGAGGTCAGAGGAACAGTCTATATCAAACGGTCTCGATATAATCGCGCCCAACGCGCCTATGGCGGAGAATTTCTCCGATATTCAGACCGTTTACAATTGGGACAAGGAGCCGTGGCGAAAGTTCTTTGTACCAATTTAGCGATATGGAATTTAGGCTCTCGTGGCGAATTTTCCGTGTCTCGCGGTTGTCCGTCTGTAGGCGCGATGATTTTACCCGAAACAAGTCAGCAAACCGTTCGGGCGGATGGAGATTTCACTAAACCTTATATTATTAGTCCCCGTGATACCAAGATTTTAGACCAGCAGCCCACCCTGCGCTGGAATTCAGTGGCAGAAGCGACATATTATCAAGTAGAACTTCAGGAATTGACCCTAGATGGACTCACCCCAATTTGGACAACCACCACAACTGAATCGGAAGTCATTTATCGGGGAGAAGCGAGGCTGAAACCGGAGACGCATTATCAGTTAATTGTTAAAGCGTATCAAGGAAACGCCAAGATAGGAGAAGAATTAGCTTTTTTCCCAGTAGTTAGTATCGCCACCGCCCAAGAGGTGAGAGAGAAAATAGCCGAATTAGAGGACAAAGGCTTAAGCGAAGATGGCAAAGCCTTAGCGCTGGCGCGTTTGTATCAGAGTTATGATTTAAACGCGGCGGCGACTCAGGTATTAGAAGGGTTAGTGGAACAAGGGGATCAACTGACCACAGTTTACCAACTGTTAGGAGATAGCTACCAGCAAATGGGGTTATTTGAGTTAGCCAAAGCGCAGTATTTAACCGCCCTCGCCCAAGCCGAAACGGAGGAGAATCTGGACACACAAGCCCAAATTCAAATCAGTTTAGCCCAGGTAGAAAAAGAATTAGCGCAATTAGAGACAGCCTTTGAGTTATTGCAGGCAGCTCAGGCGAATTATCGCATTTTAGGCGATGAGGAACAAGTGGCAAGTCTGCAATCCGACCTCGATAAATTGGCAAGAAGACTACCATGATCTGGTCTTCTTGTTCGTGGGTTAGGTTGGATACAGACAGATCCCTGACTTCTTGAAGAAGTCGGGGATCTTGCTTAGTAAATTGGGCGTACATTGGTGTGAAAAAGGGCGTACATTGATGGCGTACATTGGTGTATTGGTGCGAAGAAAGGGCGCACGTCGGTGCGCCCCTACAGTTCTAATCCATCAAAGTAGGTGTGCAACGCCACTACATGAATCGCACGTTATAGTTATGTCTAAGGGAATGGGTAGCGAGCAAGATATGGGTAGCGAGCAAGATGCAAAGCCTGCGGCATGGCTTCGCTAAACGCACTACATGGATTTCGCTATTATTAACATTAAGGTTTAAATGCCAAACAGCTTATCTCTGTTTCAGGAATTCAAACGGGCGGCTTTATTTAATACGCGATCGCACCGATTAATTATCCCAGATTCCCTGCACATCGACCCGTAGGGGCGCACCGACGTGCGCCCTTTATTCAAGTGACGTGCGTCCTTTATTCAATACGCGATCGCGCCTTTTCATTCAACCCGATAATAAGTGCGATCGCGCCTTGTGATTCCACCCGATCATCAAATGCGATCGCGCTTAATTAATTATCCCAGATTCCGCCAATATCGATTCGTAGGGGCGGGTTTAGGAACTCAATTAGGTGGCTTAATGATAACTGAACAACAAAACCCGCCCTTTGTTTAATGACGTGTACCCTTTGTTCAATGACATGCGCCCTTTGTTCAATGTGCGATCGCGCCTTGTGATTCCACCCAATCATCAAATGCGATCGCGCCTTGTGATTCCACCCAATCATCAAATGCGATCGCGCCTTTTCATTCCACCCGATCATCAAATGCGATCGCCTCTTCTACAAATGACTAATGACAAAGGACAAATGACAAATGACAAATGACCAATATATACTAAAGCAATCATTGGGTCACTCAACCAGGGAAAGGAAACAACCATGAAGACAACTTGGCACAATCCCCCCACACTCCTCATTATCACCAGCTTATCCCTGGCGGGATTATCCCTATCCCTCCCTAAAATCGCCCTGAGTCAATCACCGCCTCCGTCTTCCCTCCCCCATCCAGACTCCCTCATCGCTAACTCTACGGATGACTTAGCTGAAGCTAACCAACTCTATCAGCAAGTTAAACAACTTAACAGTCAAGGGAAATACAGTGAAGCGATTCCCTTAGCCGAACGGATGCTACAGCTTTATCAGAACGTGTATGGGGAAGACCATCAGGCTATTGCCTATAGTTTGAATGAATTAGGCATTCTGTACGACAATCAAGGACGCTACAGTGAAGCCGAACCCCTCTATCGCCAAGCCTTAGAGATGACAAAACGCCTCCTGGGAGAAGAACATCCTCATGTGGCACAATCCCTGAATAATCTGGCATTATTGTACCGAAGTCAAGGACGCTACAGTGAAGCCGAACCCCTCTATCTCCAAGCTTTAGAGATGAGAAAACGCCTCCTGGGAGAAGAACATCCTGATATAGCCACCTCCCTGAATGATCTGGCATTATTGTACGATAATCAAGGACGATTCTCTGAAGCCCTCCCCCTCTATCGCCAAGCTTCAGAGATGTACAAACGCCTCCTGGGAGAAGAACATCCTTGGGTAGCCACCTCCCTGAATAATCTGGCATTATTGTACGATAATCAAGGACGATTCTCTGAAGCCCTCCCCCTCTA
>CAZNNK010000566.1:0-510 GCA_964574085.1 uncultured Coleofasciculus sp. | reverse complement strand
AACGCCTCCTGGGAGAAGAACATCCTTGGGTAGCCACCTCCCTGAATAATCTGGCTGTACTCTACGCCAATCTCAATGACATCGACAATACCCTCACCTTCCTCCAACAAGGATTAAACGTCGAAGAATACAACCTCGCCTACAACCTCGCCTCTGGCTTTGAACGCCAGAAACGGGATTACTTGCAAACAATGTTCTGGAGTACCCAATTTGCTCCTTCCTTCCATCTCCATCATGCCGCCAATAATCCAGAAGCTGCTAACTTAGCCTTAACCACCATCTTCCGACGCAAGGGACGCATTTTAGATGTGTCCACCAATAGTCTGCAACGCCTACGCCAAAACCTGACTCCTGAAAATCAGACGTTTACCTATCTTACCTCTGGACGGGACTTACTGCGACTCCAAAATCCTTCTCCCAGTCACGATAATCCCGTACTCATTGCTGACCCCTATTTTCAGCGTCCCGGTGAATTCGTTGCTGACATTCGCTTTATTGATTTAGCCAAAA
>CAZNNK010000565.1:0-4886 GCA_964574085.1 uncultured Coleofasciculus sp. | reverse complement strand
GGGCTCCAAGGCTCCAAGGAAAGGAGCAAGGTTGCAAGGAAGAAGGATATTACGGTTATTTCGGCGGACATGATATCACTTAAAAATGTTATAATACGCCCCGCAGCTTGCGAGAATGATCCACTAAACTTTCCGCAAACTGATCTAAACGCTTCGAGAGTTTCTCATCTAAAAGCTTGCCATCTTCACCAAACGCTTGCCACGCCCGACCAAAAGCGATTTGCTCAGGAATCACCCAACCATGAACCCAACGGATAATCAGTCGGAGTTCATTCAGGGCATTACTGTTAGCTTGACCGCCTAAAACACTGAGCAGCCCTGTTACTTTACCCGATAAATGGTCAAATGTCATCAAATCCAGGGCATTTTTGAGTACCCCACTCACGCCCCCGTGATATTCTGGTGTAACCAAAATTAAACCATCAGCGTCCTGTACCGTTTCCCGTAACCGGATGACATCGGGATAACCGGGGTAGTCATCGCTACCGATACAAAAGGGTAACTGCATCTGTCGCAGGTCAAGAATTTCCGTGGATGCGCCCAAGGCTTGCACCCGCTGAATGGCTAAGGTTAAGGCTTGATAACTATAGGATTTAGCTCGCAGGCTACCATTAATGCCAACAATTTTTACCATGTCTTGCCGATTAATACTTTCTCATACAAAATACCTTAGTTCCCTGGTTACTGACATCCCACACCCCACACCCCACACCCTGTCTACTCTTCCAGTCCCTGGTCACCCCTTCAGTTTTCCGAAAACACGATTGCATCCTCCCCTAGCCACGGCTAGATTGGAGGAACGCTAAACTAGAGGTTGGTAAAGCAGTTGAACGTGCCGCGTCACGCCTTGGCAGCATTATGCTGCGAGTTAATAGACAGGACCAACAAGGGAAATTTTGGATGAACAACAGTTCCTGGATCAGATCATGGATGGGACATGAACCGCTTAGAGGTTCAACGGGTAAGCCAAAGCCGCCACAGACTAAACTTCGGTATTGGTGGCGTATGGTAACCAGCTTAGTGATCGTTCAAGGTGTGATGCTGGGTGTCCCTGCCCAAGCGCAACAAACGGAGCAAAAGCCATCGTTAAGCTATGGGCAGCTTTTGCGGAAAATTGATGCCTGCACGCCGCCACCCTCATCCCCTGACGAAGAGATCCCACCCAGTCAGACCTCGAAAACAGATTGTGATATCAAAAAAGTTGAACTTGACCCCGCCCGTGATGTTGCCAGAGTCTACCTAGTGGGACAAGAAGACGCCGAACTTCCCCAAGAGGTGATGCTACTGGAGCAAAATGGCGAATTGATTGGGAAATTGCGGAATACAACCATTCCCTTGGATGTGACGCCAACCACGAATAATTCTGCCGCCTTAGGGTTGGTGATGCAGTTATTTTTGCTCTTACTCTTGCTCGCCGGACTGATGATGATTCTGCGCCGTTCGGCAAGTAATTCCGGTCAAGCGTTAAACTTTGGCAAATCCCGCGCTCGCTTTCAGATGGAAGCGAAAACCGGGATACAGTTTGGGGATGTGGCAGGGATTGAAGAAGCGAAAGAAGAATTGCAAGAAGTTGTTACATTTCTCAAACAACCGGAACGGTTTACCGCCATCGGTGCGCGTATCCCCAAAGGGGTGCTATTAGTCGGTCCTCCGGGTACAGGAAAAACCCTGCTGGCAAAAGCGATCGCCGGAGAAGCGGGGGTTCCGTTCTTTAGTATTTCGGGCAGTGAGTTTGTGGAGATGTTCGTCGGGGTAGGCGCCTCGCGGGTGCGGGATTTATTTAAAAAAGCCAAAGAAAATGCTCCCTGCTTGATCTTTATCGACGAAATCGACGCCGTTGGCAGACAACGGGGTGCGGGGATTGGTGGGGGTAACGATGAGCGAGAGCAAACCCTCAATCAGTTGCTCACGGAAATGGATGGATTTGAGGGGAATACAGGGATTATTATTATTGCGGCGACCAACCGCCCCGATGTTTTAGATTCCGCCCTACTTAGACCTGGGCGATTTGATCGCCATGTGATGGTGGATCTTCCTACCTACAAGGGACGCCTGGGAATCTTGGATGTCCATAGTCGGAATAAGAAATTAGCACCAGAGATATCCTTAGAAGCGATCGCCCGACGCACTCCGGGATTTTCGGGCGCGGATTTGGCGAACCTACTCAACGAGGCGGCGATCCTCACCGCCCGACGGCGTAAAGAGGCAATTACCCCTCTAGAAATTGATGATGCCATTGATCGGGTGAGTATTGGTCTGCAAATGACGCCGCTTCTGGATAGTAAGAAGAAGCGATTAATTGCTTACCATGAGGTGGGACATGCTTTGCTGATGACCATCCTGAAAAATTCTGATCCTTTAAATAAGGTGACAATTTTGCCCCGTTCCGGTGGCGTGGGTGGGTTTGCTCAACCCTTACCCAATGAGGAGTTCATGGATATCAGTCGCTCCACTGATCTGGGGGATTTGTACCTACCTCGGACGTGGCTCATTGATCAGATTACCATCGCCTTAGGGGGTCGGGCTTCGGAAGAAGAAGTCTTTGGTCATGGTGAAGTGACCATTGGTGCGGCTAGTGACATCCAAAAAGTGGCAGAACTGGCGCGTGAGATGGTGACTCGTTATGGGATGTCTGATTTAGGTCCGGTTGCTTTGGAACGCCCGGACAGTGAAGTGTTTCTCGGCGGCGGTTGGACGCAGCGATCAGACTATTCCGAAGAAGTTGCTGCCAAAATCGACCATCGAGTGCAAGCGATCGCCATGCAATGCTACGAACAAGCGCGTCAGCTAATCCGCGACAATCGACCGTTGATTGATCGCTTAGTAGACATGTTGTTGGAACAGGAAACCATTGAAGGAGAGCAATTCCGACAAATTGTTGCCGAACACACCCAACTGCCGGAAAAACAAATGGCGGTGATACATTAGGAAGGCAGAAGGCTGTAAGGTTTATGTCCTCTGCTTTTTCGTCTATTGTTAACGGGTGAATTATGTTCGCTGTGCTGCCCATTAAACGGGTTAAATCGACTCGTTGACGCTATTTCCCAGATAATACCTGAATGAAAACCACTCTTAAGTAGGAGGAGAGTTTGCCGATGAGTTTAGTTATTTCTGATGAAATTATTCGGGCAAGTGGATTATCTGAACCTGAATTCCTCTTAGAAATTGTTCTGCTGCTATTTAAGCAGAAAAAAATCAGTCTGGCTAAGGCAAGTCATTTGCTAGGGATGCCCCGGATTCGGTTTCAGCACGAATTAGCGTCTCGTCAGATTCCGATTCACTATGATGTGGAGGATTTTGAGACGGATTTAAGCAATTTACGGGCAGCAGGACGGTTGTGATTGTTATTAGTGATACGTCTCCTATTACTAATCTGGCGGCTGTTGGGCATTTGTCTTTATTAAAGCAACTCTATGGGGATATCATTATTCCTGAAAGGGTTTATCAGGAATTGACAGGTGCAGGGGATTCGATACCTGGATGTCGTGAAGTTCAGACGTTGGCGTGGATTTCTGTCCGTTCGGCGGCGAATCAAGAACAGGTGAGGTTGCTACAGGATAAGTTGGATGCTGGAGAGGCGGAAGCGATTACTTTAGCGGTTGAACTAGATGCCGATTGGTTATTGATTGATGAGGAGTTAGGCAGAACAATTGCCGCCGAGTATCAGATTCAGTTTACTGGTGTGTTGGGGATTTTAATCGAGGCGAAATATCGAGGGTTGATTACACAGGTTAAACCTCTACTAGATGAGTTGATTAGAACAGCCGATTTTTGGGTGAGTGATCGCCTTTATTCTCGTGTCTTGCAAATGGCTGGAGAAGCAGGGGAATGACTGTCCAAGCCTACATCAAAGAGCGATCGCGTTCGCGAAGCGTGCAGGATCTGCCGAATGTAGGTTCCTGTTCACCGAAAAAGGGTTAAACCCTTTTATACCCTTGCACCGCTATCAGGGAAAATGTACTATGGCTCCCCCTGCTTCCTCTGCTCCCCCTGCTTCCCCTGCGCCCTATCCCCACCACCAGACTTATTCAGCAACCCCTATTTAGGGTTAACTAACAGTCCGTCAATATCTAGACAATTAGTGACATAACTAGACATTTTTTATGATATAATCAGGAAATGTCTAGTTTAACTCCCCAAGAAGCAGCTACTCTACTTAGAAAGCTACTGTGCCAAAAAGCTATGACGACGATAACTTATTGCAAAGGCTTACCAACTCCCGCCGATGAACTTAACCCCATCGGTTTCACCGAATTGGAGATGTTTTTAACGTCATTGTCTGATATATTTTATCAAGCAACAGTTGAAACAGTTAACCAGTTATTAAACCAAGAAGTTAAATTTAATCAATCCAGTTGGAATAGTCTTATGCAAGAAAAATACGGACTCAGTAAGCGTTATGCTAACGGAGTAATTGCATTAGCTAAAGGAAAAACGTCCTCAGCCAAAGAATCTAGAAAACGCCAGATAAAGCAATTAGAATCACGAGTTCAGTCAGCGAAATCTTGGGTAGCCAAAGCCACAAAGAAAATTAAGTTGGCTCGGAAGTTCTATGGAAAAAAGAACTGGCAAGCCTCCCAAAAAGGTTGTAATTTCCCCTTGTCGTCAAACCTCAAGACAAGAAAAACTAACTGGCATCATCTGCGTCAAGGTTTGCATCATAAAAAGCGATATATCTACCGACTTCAAAATCAAATTAAACATTTGAAATCGGCGAAAATTAGAGTTAAAGTATCCAGAGGGTCAGTATTTATTGTTGGTTCCAAGGATGAAAGTTATGGCAATCAAACTTGTCAATGGTCTGGGGATACGCTCAAATTGAGAGTCCCCAGTTGTCTGGAAGCCAAATTTGGGAAATATGTCACATCAAAAATTGGCAGCTTCTC
>CAZNNK010000564.1:0-4889 GCA_964574085.1 uncultured Coleofasciculus sp. | reverse complement strand
ATATAGGGTCTGCTGAATAAGTATTGTGGTGGGGAGAGGCAATAGGGGATAGGCAATAGTTTTAAACTCCAGTTGTTAAGAAAGATGTGGCTAATCCATAGAGGGCTGGAAATGTCAAGAGCTAGAAATCAGGAAATGTGTAGCCTACGCCAAGGATAATACCGATATCGGTCTCATCTTCAATAAAACCAATATTGATTGACCCGTTGGCGACAAACGATCGCGACAAGGGTACATCCACACCCCCAGTGAGTAAAAATCCGATATTGTCATCACTATCCGTTGACAAGGCGACTCCTCCGCCTAAAAACGGGGCGAAGCGAACGGGTTCAAAGGGATCAACACGAGGAATGAGAAAGTCGTAAGTCAGCGGCACCATAAAGAGTGCATCATCGCCAATAATTACACCAGGTCGCAAGGATATATTACGAGACAATCCAATTTTGCCATTTATAACAAAACCAGCATCCCCTAAAGCCGTTTGACCCCCATCGTCAGCGTCAGCTTCAGCGTCAGCGACATCATCCTCTTCAGTTAAACCGATGTTGATACCAATCCCCAAATAGTTGGGAACGCCGCGAGTTCCCCGGCGGATATCCAGGTCGGTTTGAGCCAAAGTCTGTGACTCATTCAACCCAATTTCTGCATCCTGAGTTGGCTGTAGAGTCAGCGCATCAGCCGATGAGGTCAGGGATTCGGGGACAGGTTGAGTCGCGATCGCATCCGCTTGACTGATACGCTTTCGGGGAGAGGCTGGAGAGTCTGCAAGGGTTGGATTAACGGAACTCTGGGTAGCGGCGGGATTGCGGGTGAGTCCTTTACTCCAAGACACGGAGGGTGTCGGTGATTCTACCGTAGCACTGGGTACTGATGTGACTTCTGGCAATGAAGACTCAGCCAGGAGATTAACTGCATCCTGAGTCAGTGCGGGATCACCTGACAATCGATTCACCCAAGCATTAGCGGGTTCAGCCGTTCCCTCGGCGCGTATCTCAGCCGCAATGGATTCTAAGCGAGTTAATGATCCGCCTGGACTGGAGACTTGAGCGCGAACGGGTAACGGATGGTTACCCATTGTAAATAGTCCTAGACCGACGCAGTAAGTAGCGGAGCGTAAAAGATTATGTTTCAAGGTCACTCCTCAACAAAAAATTCAAAGGTTAAAACTAGCAAAACCGATTTGCTGATTATTGTCTAGGATTGCCTTTCCTAGTGCAAGAAGGCAGAAATAACACCAACAGATAACATTTCCCCCAGCTTCCCCAGCTCCCTCTGCTCCCTCTGCTTCATCGTATCTACGAAGCTGCTCAAGTATTTTTGCCAAGCTGCACTAGCCCCTAAGTCAATGTACTCATGGCTTTTACCACTTGTTGAGAAATAAACGGGAGAAGATCTTGATTTTGACTGTGAGTTTTGCTTTCAGTAAATACAACCAGTACATAAGGTAACATCGACGGGATCTCGATGTAAGCTGCATCATGGCGGACTTGGGTTGAACCGCCGGATTTAGACCATAACTTAGCCTCTGGCGGCAGACCACCCCCTAAGAATCCGGTAATCTGATTATGGGGGTTATCCTGGATATCAGCGGGGTTCAGGCTGTGTTGGAGCAGACTCATCATCAATTGCGATCGCACTCCAGAAACCGCCACGCCACCAACAATACTATGGAGTAGCCGTGCTGTGGCATTCGTGGTTAACATATTCCGATTGTCCATCAATGTTCCCATAAACAGCCGTTCCCGACCATAAGGACCATCACTCCAGGTTTTTTGATTCACGTTAATCGATTCTAAGTCTTGCCAACCGAGGGATTGAAAGTAACGATTAACAATATTACGTTGTAGCTTCCAGGTTTCAAAGGGACCGGGGGTTAACTCTGGACCACTGGTGGTTCCACTCAAGACATCGACGACTAAACTCAAGGCATCATGGCTAGAGTGAATCATCATATTCTGAATCGCTCGATCTAGTTCATCGGATTGTCTGACCATGGAGGTTTCTAACCATTCTTGGATAGCGACCAGATAAAATAGGGCAACCAAATCGGCTGGATAAATTCGCTCAACCCCTCGATAACTAAAGCCTCGGACTGGATATTTCCAAAATTCATCAGCAGAAAGCGCCCCTCCGGTATTGACGGGAATGGGGGGATCATAGACCATCCAGGTGAGAGCAATTTGATTGCGGGCGAGTCCAGGAAACTCTAACCAGGCGGCGTCGAGCATCTCTGTGCCAATTTTTTCGAGTTGGTCGTCCTTACGAAAGAATGTCATAATCAGGTCTCAACGAGTTGCGTCAACTCTTGCCAATATGGTTGTATTCCAAGAACTATCTGCATTAAACCATGGTGAGTACATCTGCCGTGTTAATTTAGACCTTTATGATTCTCCCGCTTGTGCGAGTTTAGCGACTCAAGCGGCGGCTGGACGCCATTTACAACCCTTGTTATCGACCGTCAGGGATCAGGCTGTAGAGGTGCAGTTATGTGAGGATGGCTATAGGTCTTGGTTACCCGTCGAGGATATCAGCGAACTAGACATCGCCTCTCAACCCTATCACGCGATCGCACTCTCCCGCGCTCAAATTCAAGACCGACTCCCAGAGGTGATAGCGTTTACCAAAAAGGCGATGCAGCAGCCAAATTATTACCTTTGGGGGGGAACAGTGGGACCCAATTATGATTGCTCAGGACTAATGCAAGCGGCGTTTGCGGCGTTGGGAATTTGGTTACCCAGAGATTCTTATCAGCAACAGGCGTTTACTCAATCAATACCTTTAGCGGAAGCGCAAGCAGGTGATCTGGTATTTTTTGGCACACCTGAGAGGATTAATCATGTTGGTCTTTATTTGGGTGATGGCTATTATATTCACAGTTCGGGGAAAGAACAAGGTCGGAATGGGATTGGCTTTGATCGGCTTTCCGAGCAAGGGGATAATGTTAGTCAAACCTATTATCAGCAGTTTAGGGGAATCGGGCGAGTCGCTGTCAGTTATTGCCCGTGATATGATGTCCGGCAAATCACCCCATCACCCCCTCACCCTAATTATGGGTATTCAACCGGACATGATATGATATATTTTTTAGCGCTCCAGGGATGCCTGTTCGTAGTCAGCACGTTAGTGCTTGGAAATAAAGCATTCTGGCACTAAAGTGCCTACTACAAACAACGACTAACTCAATTCCCAATCTAGACAAGATTCTCCCGGACGCCCCCAGGGATAAACAGCACAGTTAATTCCATCTCTGCCATGATAATACTGACAAACCTTACAAGGTTGAGACTGTTCTAATTTTTGCCGTAAACAACTCCAATTTTTCTCAACCGTTAAGCGGTAATGATTAGCTTGTAAATGATCCGGTTCAATTGTTAAGGCTTTTTCAAAAGCTGCCAACGCTTTTTCATAAAGCTTAATCATTTGGGAACCGTATTCTGTCCAGGGTTGAACACGACATTCATAAAGTTGAATAATATTGAAAATGAGAATCCCGTAATCTGTCCAGGTAGCAGCCGAAGCCATTTGTGGTTCTTTTTTCGTATCTAATAATACTCGTTTCAGGGTATCCAGCAATTCTCGCGGTTGCCAAGGTTTACCGACATACGCCTCAGCATGTTTGATTCCGTAAGATAGCGCTAATTGTTGTCCTTTTCCGGTTAAAAGCACCACTGGAATATTCTGGGTGTTAGGATTTGCTTTAATCAGACGACAAACTCTATAGCCATCAATCCGGGGAATCACCAGATCCAATAGCACTAAATCGGGAGAATTGTTCTGAATTTGCCGGAGGGCTTCTACACCATCACAAGCTTGAATAACATTCCACCCACTCCACCTTAACTGCTGAGAAACGCATTCTCGCTGGCTGAGAGAATCTTCGACAACTAAAACGGTATTCATCGATGACAACCTGCTGACTGGGGGAGGCTTTCTGGCGACTAGCACAGAGTTAGAGTGAACTGCTCAGGCTTACTTCCGCGTTACGTTAAGTGTACCCATTTTTGCCTAATTTCTTATCAGCGCGATCGCACGATTTTCTGGTATACTTTTTTCATCATGGGGAAATGTGCCTACCTGTAACCTCTATACCCATAACTGCAAAAACACAGACGATGAAATCTGTGTTTCAGACCAAGATAGTAGAAGGCGCGATCGCACAACTTGCCTCTTGGTTTTTTCACTGCTTCATCTGAACCTAACTCAAGATATAGACAAAACGGCTAGTCGAGTTCCGTGACATCTTCCTACACTCACTCAATTAAGGCTTCGCCAACAGGTAGGACATGGGGCTTCTCGCCGAATAAGCTAGTGCAGCGCGGCAGAAATAACTGAATAGCTAACATCTCCCCCAGCTCCCCCAGCTCCCCCAGCTCCCTCTGCTCCTCCTGCTTCATCGTATCTACGAAGCTGCTCAAGTATTTTTACGCCCGCTGCACTAGAAACCCCCCTGCGTGGGAAACCCTCGGCGCTGTAAAACTTCCTGCGCCTCTCGCCCTGGCGTATAGTTGTAGCCAAACGCGCCGCGTTCGGAGTCATCCAAAATCTGAGGTGTGAGCAACACGATTACCTCTTGTCGCGAATTTCGTCGGTTTGTGCTTCTAAACAGAGCGCCCAACAGCGGAATATCCCCTAAGATGGGTACTTTGCTTACGGTTGTTTGGTCATTTTCTTGGATAATTCCTGCTACAATAAGCGTTTGACCATCTCGCAAACGAATCGCTCCAGATTGCAACGTTCGTTCTTGGGTCAGGGTGATTCTACCAACAGGAGTATCTTGCGACCCTTGGACTGAGGAAACTGTTGGATCAATCCCCAATGTGATAAAGCCATTGTCATCAATCCGATCCACCCTGACATCTAGAATTAAACCAGCATCCCGAATAATCGGT
>CAZNNK010000563.1:0-4890 GCA_964574085.1 uncultured Coleofasciculus sp. | reverse complement strand
ATGCGGAACCCGGGACTTGAACCCGGAAGTTCTTGCGAACACTAGAACCTGAATCTAGCGCGTCTACCAATTCCGCCAGTTCCGCTGGTTTGTTTAATTTTCCACGCAGTTTTCTATCATGCAACAGTCCTGACCCATTTGTCAACTAATTTTTTTAGGCGGATTTTCGGCATCGGACAAGGTAAAATTCAAAATTCAAGGCTAGTCGATTCACTATTTTGGGGAGCAAATCTAGACATTTGCCCTCTTTCAGGTAGAATCAAAACCAAATTTTAAAACATGCCAAGATTTCACCAATTCTGGAGGATAGACCTATCAACCACTCTCTTAATGTGACCGATACTGGCTCTGTACCCAAGTCAAACCCATCCGTTCTAGAGATTTGGGGCAGATCGTCCCTCAAAGGACATGTCACCATTAGTGGCGCGAAAAACTCGGCGTTGGCGATTATGGCAGGGGCGCTGCTGTGTCCGGACGATTGCCGACTACGTAATGTACCTTCTCTGGTAGATATAGGGCGGATGGGTCAGGTGCTGACGGCTGTGGGTGTCAAGCTAGAACGCCAAGGCAATATCTTGGATATCAATGCGCGTCACCTAAACCAGTCAAAAGCCCCCTACGAGATAGTCAACCAGCTTCGAGCCAGTTTCTTTGTGATTGGGTCTCTGTTGGCACGATTAGGTGCGGCTCAAGTTCCTTTACCGGGTGGCTGTGCCATTGGCGCT
This sequence comes from uncultured Coleofasciculus sp., assembly GCA_964574085.1. GTDB lineage: Bacteria > Cyanobacteriota > Cyanobacteriia > Cyanobacteriales > Coleofasciculaceae > Coleofasciculus. The sequence continues at coordinate 4,165 of CAZNNK010000563.1, read as the reverse complement.
AGACCTGTCGATCTTCATGTTAGGGGATTGCAAGCGCTGGGGGCTGAGGTGCAAATTGAGCATGGTATGGTTCATGCGTATGTGAGAGGGAATGGGCGGCGGTTAAAGGGGGCAAAAATTTATCTGGACTATCCTAGTGTGGGTGCAACGGAAACTCTGATGATGGCGGCGACGTTAGCAGAAGGGGAAACGATCCTAGAAAATGCTGCCCAAGAGCCAGAAGTGGTGGATTTGGCAAATTTTTGTAACGCCATGGGTGCCAAGATTCGGGGGGCGGGAACCAACACGATTATCATTTTTGGTGTTCCCCGTCTACATGCGGTAGACTACTCGATTATTCCCGATCGCATCGAAACGGGTACGTTTTTAGTCGCTGGGGCAATTACTCAGTCAGAACTCACCCTGTCCCCGGTTGTGCCCGATCATATTACCGCCGCGATCGCCAAACTCCAAGATATTGGCATGAGAGTGATTCAGGAAACCTCCGACTGTCTGCGAATTATCCCGACGGGAATTATTCGGGCGACGGATATTGAAACCTTGCCCTATCCAGGATTTCCCACGGATATGCAGGCTCCCTTCATGGCACTCTTAACGTTGAGTGATGGGGATAGTGTGATTACCGAAACCGTGTTTGAAAATCGTTTAGGACATGTTCCTGAACTGAATCGCATGGGGGCAGATATTCGGATTAAAGGGAATAATGCGATCGTGCGCGGTGTGCCTTTGTTATCCGGTGCCCCTGTGGTTGCCACGGACTTACGGGCATCAGCGGCGCTGGTATTAGCCGCCTTAGCCGCCGATGGTAAAACCACGATTCAGGGACTGCATCATTTAGACCGAGGGTATGAGATGCTAGAGGCGAAGTTACAGAAACTTGGCGCACGATTACAACGGGTATCGGATCACTCTCCCCAAAAAGCCCCCTCGGTGGCTCACAGTCCCGTTAATTCCTGACTGGCTATCCATCCCCATCAGGTAAGTAGGTGGGGATAATTAAAGTTAACGGCGGAGCTCGTCATTTGTCATTTGTCATTTGTTAGGGAATCGGGAACAGGGTAATAGGCTATAGAAATTTCGTCTCCCATCTTCCCCATCTTCCCCATCTTCCCCATCTTCCCCATCTTCCCCATCTTCCCCATCTTCCCCATCTTCCCCGGCTCCCCCAGCTTGCCGTTATAACGCCCCATTGACTCTGCCATTAAACCCATAAACCTGACGACTACCGACAAACGGAACTAACTCAACCTCCCGTTCATCTCCCGGTTCAAAGCGAACGGCTGTACCCGCCGGGATGTTTAACCGCATTCCCTTGGTTGGCTCTCGGTTAAAGGCGAGAGCGTCATTCACTTCATAGAAATGGAAATGAGAACCTACCTGAATCGGGCGATCGCCTGTATTCGCTACCGATAGCCGTAAGGTAGGACGCCCCGCATTGAGTTCAATCTCTCCCTTTTGGATGATGAGTTCCCCTGGAATCATGAGCTACCCTTAATAAAATTTTACAAAACTATAGCTAGTGTTCATGTCCATGACAGCAACGACTCTCAGTGCTTTAACTGTCTTTACCGCTGCCAACAAACCCAAATCTGTTTATGATACACGACTATTTAACCTGTTTGATGAAAAGATTATTTTAATTTTGTATATTTACATAAAAATATCTTTACAATAGTTTATTTATCCAAATATCGGTGATCAGGCGGATAAAAATTACGCTATTTTGCTGAGATAGACAGCCACTGACTTTGATAAAACTTAATTAGTCAATCAACAATTGGTCTGAAAATGTAGTCATGCATTTTCAGGAATAACTTTTTCTAACAACTTGTAACATTGAGCTAAGACGTGTCAGATATGTCCTCAACCCAGTTCGCAACCCGTTCTTCCACGAATTTGTCCTTAAACCAAAAAATTATTGTATCCAATCCATCCCAGCGACAGCAGAAAACGCATCACTACAAAGTATCCAATGAGCGTCACAATCATGTATTTGTCGCCAAAGATGGCGGAATTCGAGCGTATATGACAGAACAGGGTCAAGGCGTAGAACCTGGTGATTATCTAATCTTGCAGAGAGGTTCTACTTCAAATCGCTATCAAGTGGATAAGATTAATTATTATGCCAGTCCGCCTGATATGTGGATTGCGCTGCTGAAGCAATGTTAAGCTGTCATGCATTTAAATTGGGTATTAGCAGCGAGCAAGATGCTCGCACTACAAGGATTTTGCCATTATTGACATTAAGGTTTAAATGCCGAACAGCTTAAAAGCTATTCCTCGCTCATCCTTCTAAAACTTGGTAGATTGGGGCGGATTTGTGGCGTCCTTTTAATTGGACTGTGCCAATAAATTGAGTGGTAAATTTATCGTGGATATGCTGATAGGTTTCTTCGCTGATTAAAATGCGACAGATTCCACCATCGAGAGATTTATCATAACTTTCTAATCGGGCGGCAATATTCACACTATCGCCGATGGTGGTGTAGTTGAGGCGTTGGCGAGAACCAACACTTCCCGTGACGACTGTACCCGTGGCAATCCCTACGCGCATGGCGGCTGTGGGTAAGCCTTGGGTTTGCCACTGCTGATTTAGCGATCGCAGATTTTTGCCCTTGGTCATTGGTCATTGGTCATTGGTCATTGGTCATTTGTCCTTTGTCCTTTGTTATTAATTAAATGGCACTGAATTAACACAGGTTCGTAGTAGGCACTTTAGTGCCATAAACAGGTTTGTAGTAGGCACTTTAGTGCCATAAATGAGGCAAATCTGTAGAATTAAGGGCTAAGGTTCCCTTACTACAAGCCGAATCTAACCCACTTAAACCCACGCCAACCCATTGCCATCCTCGCCAAATTCTCAATTCTCCACTGGCGTACTTTCAACCAGAGGCGCTTGAGAAATTTTTTCTAGTTTCACGGATTCGGATTTAAGCAGATTTTCCCACATCCTTTTTAGGTTAGAATCCTCTGGATGAGACAGTCTAAAATCAACCAATGTGGCTAAAAGGTCGTGCCAAACGCCATAATTTCCGTACAATGCCGCTAACTCCAAAGGCTTTACCTTGTCTAAGTCTTTTTCTAAAGCTGGGTTAGGTTCAGTCCGTTCAATCCATCCTAAGACAGTCGGATTTCCCGTTGCATCTGAATCATGACATTTCAGACTAAATGACCATTGATAAACTTGACCAACCTCTAGAGGGTCTAGATTGGTGGGCAGTTTAACACTGATAATACCCGGCGTTTCTGGAAGAGTTACAAGTGCATGATGAATCTCTTGCGTCCCCTGTTGATTAGTTAAAATAAACTCTCCTGTTGTTGCACTCGTTTTGGGTACATAGACAAAGAAACTCAGTCATGATGACTACCTATTTTACTCCTGAAATTAATCATGAGGAGAATTGGTTTCAATTGACCTTGTTAGCTTATGTAAATTTGTGGCAAGCCAGAAAATTAGCGACTGTTTTACCCCGTCCTTGGGAGAGTTATTTGACTCAAACCGAATTGCTCAAAGTTACACCTAGCTTAGTTCAACGGGATTTCTATCGAATTATTTCGTCTTTGGGTACACCTGCTCAATCCCCCAAACGTCGTGGTTATTCTCCCGGACGAATTAAAGGTGAAAAAAAAGAGCCGAGAACCCGACATAAAGTTATCAAAAAACAACCCTTTTGTAAAAATCAAGAGAGCCAAGTCTCCTAAGCTTTAGTCTGTAACCTTCTAAATCCGGTATTTCTGAGCTTTTCTTCGAGCTGAGATAGAGGAGCTATAGTCTCTTAATTTATTTGCGTAAATAATACGCAAACTTGTTAATTTTGTCCAAAGTCCAATAGCTTTAATGAGTGGATTTTATCACCAATTGGGTCAGCCGGATGTAACGATTAAAGCCGAGGCACTGCGACGCGCCCAACTTGCCCTGCTGCGAGGGGAAGTGCGTGTGGAATCAGGAGAATTGCGGGGGTTGGGAGAAGGCGAAAATCGCCCTGTTGTATCGGGATTACCCGACAAAAATTTCTCTCATCCTTATTATTGGGCAGCGTTTACGATGATTGGTAGTCCTTGGTAAAGGCTTCAAGGCTCCAGGTGATTCGCGATCGCGTGGGGGTAAACAACTGCTGATGACTAAAGTGAGATTCACAGGCAGTTTCTAGATTTTTCCGGGAAT
>CAZNNK010000562.1:0-4891 GCA_964574085.1 uncultured Coleofasciculus sp. | reverse complement strand
AGTCAGTAAGACAGCAATGGTCAACAGGTTTAGTTTCATCGCAGGAAGATGTATTCAGTTCACCCATCCGTATTTCTCAACTCACTGAGCTTATGCAAAACTGCCTTGGGTTCAAACCCAAGGCTAAAAGCGAAAGTCCTCTAACAGACAGAATTAAACGCCTATTCGTGTCAGGTTAACCGTTGCCAAGGCTTCCACCAAACTGCGGACAGCCGCAACCATCGCCACTTCATTGTCTAACTGATTCACCGCCGAACCCACGCCAACACCAGCTGCGCCTGCGGCAATTGCCATGGGTACGGTGACACTGGATAAGCCAGAGGCACAGAGTACAGGTACAGATACGGCGCGAGAAATTTCTGATGCAGCGGCTAAGGTGGGGGCAGCTTTTTCAATCAAGCCCAAGGTTCCCGCCGCACGAGGTTGACTGCTGGTACCGCCTTCGGTTTGGATAATATCTGCCCCGGCTTGCACCAGTTCTTGTGCCAGTTCCACTTGCTGATCTAATGTCAGGATGTGAGGAACGGTAACGGATAGGGTAATATCAGGCAAGCGCGATCGCGTCTGTTGGGTCAAGGCTAAAACCTCTGCTGCCTCAAACCGCCGCCCTTGGGCGTAGAAGCTATCGAAATTCCCGATTTCAATCAAATCAGCCCCGGCTTCCACCGCACTGACAAATCTCTGGGGGTCTACGGCTGAAACACAAATCGGCAGATTTGTCAACCCTTTAACCCGACGAATTAAATGAGGATCAGCGGCGATATCAACAAACGTCGCCCCACCCCGATCCGCCGCCTTAACGGTAGCACTCACCCGCTGGGAGTCAAAGTTATTCAAGCCACTAATCACTTTGAGGACTTGGCGGTGTTCAAAAGCTGTTTGTAGTTTTGGATGCATAGTCATCGTTACACGTCTGCTCTATATCTTAACGATCTGCGGTTTATTTGGAGAGAAGTGAATCGCCCCAGTCGCCTACATTTATTCATGAATAGGAAAGGTCTATTGTGCCACTTATCGGGGCGTCGTGTAAATTTGAAGAAAGATCAGATCTTTGCCTAAACTAAGAGAAGGCTGGAGAGCTTGTACCATCTGATTCGAGAAAAATGAATTTTGCGCCGGGAAACCTGTCTTCCTTCCACTCGGAAATTTTACAGCAAACCCAACTTGGTCAGCTTTGCGGTCAAAATCAACTCTTTGGCGATCGCTATGAGATCTTGCGAATGTTGGGTCGCGGTGGGTTTGGCGTCACCTTTCTCGCCAAAGATGCTGAGTTACCGGGTCAACCGCTGTGCGTGATTAAGCAACTTTGTCCCAAAGTGGATGACCCGAAAGCCTTGGAGAATGCTCGCCAGCGGTTTGAACGAGAGGCAAAAATTCTCGGCAAACTGGGTAGTCACTCCCAGATCCCCATGTTACTTGATTACTTTGAGACTGGGGGAGAATTTTTTCTGGTTCAGGAATATGTCCGGGGTTCCACCTTAGCGCGGCTAGTTAGGCGCAGTGGTCGTTTCTCTGAGGTCGCCGCTAGACAGTTTTTGGCAGAAATGCTACCCCTACTCGACTACATTCACCGCAATAAGGTGATTCACCGAGATATCAAGCCGCAAAACATTATCCGTTGTGAAGATGATGGTCGGCTGGTGTTGATTGACTTCGGCGCGGTTAAGGACAAGTTGGTGCAAGCCCTCGACAGTAGCATGAAACTCGCCTCTACTCATTTTATCGGCACGGTTGGATTCGCCCCACCGGAACAGTTTTCCCTGCGCCCGGTATTTGCCAGTGATATCTACGCCCTAGGGATGACCTGTCTGTACTTGTTAACCGGAAAAGCGCCTCTGGATTTGGACAGCGATCGCCAAACGGGTGCCTTATACTGGGAACGCTTGGTGCATATCAGTCAGCCATTTACGCAAGTGCTGCGGAAAATGACCCATGTATCGCTGACGCATCGCTATCATTCGGTTCAGCCGATTCTGCAAGATCTTAAGTTTAAATCCTCTTATGATGATCTGGCGCAGTATTTAGTTAAGCAACCCCAGCCGAAAACGAACACCTCAACCCATCAAGATGGGAGTAGTCGCCAGGGTTATCGAACTCCAGCCGCCAAAAAAGCGATTGCGATTCGGGATTGGAAACAACGGCGAGACAAAAAGCGGCGGCGTCCGAGTCAACCGCCATTGGGGAATTCTAGTTGATACATGTCCTTTACCTATAACCGCACCGTTCGCTTTCACGATACTGATGCTGCTGGCGTCGTTTACTTAGCCAATGTTTTGGTGATGTGTCACGAAGCCTATGAAGACTCTCTCGCCCAGACGGGTATTAATCTGAAGACATTTTTTAGTAACGCGGCTGTGGCTGTGCCAATTATCCACAGTCGTATAGATTTTTTCCAGCCCCTGTTTTGTGGGGACAGGTTGCTGATTCATGGGATACCTCAACGGTTAAGTGATAGCACGTTTGAAATTACCTATCGGGTTGTCGATGCTGCTTCACCGCAACGACACCTGACAACCGCTTTAACTCGTCATGTTTGTATTGACACGAACATTCGCACTAAAATTCCCTTGCCAGAGGCGATGGTGGATTGGCTAGATCCTGTCCGGTGAATGATGACTTCGCCCGGAAAACAGTGCCAATTGCAAAACTGTACCTGTCCAGATGTCGCCAACGTTACAGATTGGGTGAGATGGATTGGTTATTGAATAGTCAATCAACAGAGTTACCTATTATTCTCCCGAAACAAAACTATATTTTTCTACTGTTGAAGTATCGACAGCAGGAGATTTAGTTATGGAATCTGTTCTGATTGTGACGCTTTTGGGTATTATATTCATACTGGAAGTTTTCACCAGAAATGATCATGTTTAACGTGTGCTTGATTAGCCAGTGAACGATTATGGTGTTGTCAGCCCTATTTAGTTGTTGCCTAACTCTCCTGCCTGAGTCGCTTAAGCGATCGGCAAATCCCCCATAATCTTTATTAAGTCTTTATGTTTTGCAGATAGTTATGTGGATCTACCTGCAATGGCTAATCGGGTAACAGCAAAATTTTCAGTAGCTTCACGGAAGCGATTTAGGAGGGATTCTGGTTTATGATTTTAATTGATATCTAGTTTTATTCCGGTGGTTGTTCATCACCAATTCATAGCAGAGTGTTCCACTAAAGTCTTGTCAGTGCTTGAGTAAGGTTATTTTAGGGCAATGTTTAACATAAAATTTACTCGTAACTTAACTGCCACAGCATTAATTTTGGCACTCCTGAGTTTTAGCTTAACCGCCGTACAGGAGAGTTCAGCGCGATCGGTCAAACAACAGCGATTTGCTCAAATTGAGAGTGGGATTAAATTGGTTGGCGTGGTTCGGGCGAAACAATGGCGTTATCAGAAATAAGTTATCGGTGCGGGAGGGTGGGTTTTGTTGTTCATTTAAGCTGTTCGGCATTCAAACCTTAATGTCAACAATGACGAAATCCTTGTATAGCGCTACGCATTGAGGTTAGGACAATAAAATTGGGTAAAAAGGGAATAGGCAATAGGCAATAGGCAATAGGGGAATGTCCTAACGTATGCCCGTAGTGCTATAGTGCGTTAAGCGAAGCCATGCCGCAGGCTTTGCATCTTGCTCGCTACTAATACCCAATTGAAATGCATAACAGTTTATCGGTCAATAGTTGAATTTAAGTCCTCAACCCGCCCCGACGATGGTTTCCTCTTTTCAAAGGGGGGATTAATAAAATTAGGCGGGTGGAGAATCCAGTTCATTTATCGGTGGGAAGGGCGGGTTTTGTTGCTCATTTATCGGTCAATAGTTGAATTTAATCCCTAAACCCGCCCCGACAAAATAAACAATGAACAATGTGTAGAGATATTCCGGTGTAACGTCTTTACGACTTCATCCGCCTTACCATCCCCATTCCCATGGTGGTTTTCCGCCCGACGCCAGAATAGAGGGCAAAATCGGCTAAGGCGTTAATTTGCTGAATCGCTTCTGCTTCAGGTTTCCCCATAATCCGAAAATTGAGTGCGCCAACACAGCCAATAAATTTACTGCGAGAATCGGCAACTAATTCGGTGTGAATCTCAAAGAAACTGGGAAACATAAGCTCGACTAATGTTTTCGGGAATTCTATGCCACTGTATTGATTCCAGCGCTTAATTAAACTGTTGAAGACTAATTCCCTTGTGGGTAAGGCACAATCATATTTACTCTGACGAAATGCGGTGGGGGTAGAAAAGACAAAATTCAGAGTGCGATCGCGCGTCGAGGCTTGGTCGTATAATTGTTGATAACTCAGAGCATTTGCCCAACATCCGGGTATTCCTGGTTGGGGTGTTCCCAGAATACTGGTAATCTGCAAGTTCGCTGGACCTAAATGCCAGGGGTGTTCGGGATTCAGATTTAACCACAGGTGGGTTAATTGACTGAATAAGGTATCATCGAGTAGGGAAATTCGCCACCAACAGGGAGTTCCTGGGGGAATCGGTTGATGATGTTGCCAGTACAGATTAGCGGATGCTGAATCACTGCGATGCTGAATTTGTAGGGGACTCAGGGTAAAGGCTTTATCGGATTTGGCTTCGTGGAGATAATCGCTTAGGTTTCTATCGACAGAACTGACTAGGTTAAGAAATAGGGCGTGTAAATGGCGTCCACTGAGAAATTGTGGCGGAATTGGCGATTGGGGAAGTAGGTTTAGAATTAGGCTATGGGGCATAGTTTCAATCCCTGATAGGGATTATAGAGGATTTCGACGAGCCATCAGACAAATGAGATTTAATTGAATTGAGGTTTCAATCCCTGATAGGGATTATAGAGGATTTCGACGATAAAGCCTGTACCTGCTGACCAGGCATTTTTGTTTCAATCCCTGATAGGGATTATAGAGGAT
>CAZNNK010000561.1:0-4892 GCA_964574085.1 uncultured Coleofasciculus sp. | reverse complement strand
TCAGTGCTACATACAGCATTTTTTGCTGGAATCGTTCTTTATGCTGGTTTTCCCATCTTTTATTCTGCCAAAGCTTTTCTCAAAAAGAGGGGAGGTCGTCTTATTAACAATACCCTGATTGCTTTAATTGCTATAGGAGGTCTGGGATTAGTGATATGGTCAGGAGTAGCATTTGGGAAAATACAGGATTTAATTCAGTCGGGGGATTTAGCTATAATAGCTCACAAACAAGAATCTAGAGCCTTAGCTGGTCGGACAGGTTATCTGCCCGATTTAGTTATTCGCTCACCCACAGATTTTTTCTGGCAAATTCCCTTGCGACTTGTTTATTTAATTCTTACTCCTTTTCCCTGGATGGTGAGTAATACAAAAGATATTATTGGGCTAATTGATGTTGGTATTTATACGTATTTTCTTGTCTTAATTATTAAGAATAGTAATCGATTAAAACGAAACAATGTTGCCGGATCTGTACTAATTTTCTGTTTAGGCATAGCTTGTGTATTTGCTCTGGGAACTTCTAATTACGGGACAGCAATGCGTCATCGCTCTAAGGTGGCGCCTTTATTGATTGTATTAAGTGCTGGTTTTATCTCCCCAAAAGAAGCAACCCAGCAGCCGTTTCCCTACAATAATTTAACTTCTTGGTCAATGACCCCAGGATTCTATATTCAGGAAAAACTCCTCTCTGTTTCTACACCAGATAACTACAGTGGGGTTCAGACTAATCGTCCTTCTCAACAAACAGCTTATCAGAGAGTCTTAACCCAGATCCATCAGTTGCTTACTCCTGCTGTCTTTAACCAATACGCTTACTATCACTCACTAGAAGGAAAAAAACGAATTTTAACTCTGCCTCTGATGACGGCAGCCGGATTGTTTTTATTATGGCGAAATGTTTATTCCGTACAGAAACTGGTTAAGTTTTTAGCCCAAAACGATTTACTCTGGTGTCGAGAAATTAGCCTATCTCAAAGAGAACGTTTAAACCGATTTTTTTTGATACCTACTGAACTATTGCAGCGTGTATTTAAAGATATATCGCCTCAGTTAATACAGCGATGCTATAAACGAAAAAAACGTCCTTTACCGCCGACAATTTCTCTGGGTCGTCAGCACTTTGAACAAATTTGGTCAGTAGATCGCTCTACCTTAGAATTATTGGGATCTAAACTCAATACTACTCAGCCTCCGTCTAATATGCAATCATCAAAAACTATCTGCACGGTGGTCGATCTGCCCACTCGAATACCCATTAAAGTATGGTTTTACCCCACAATTAAAGTTGACGACGCCAATCTTACTCAAAAATTACTCAATCTAGTTCCAGCGAAAACCTTACTGATTCTTGATCGAGGTTTTAATCATGTCCAGGTTTTGAGTGGTTTAATGGCGAAACAGATCAATTTTATTACTCGGCTTAGATCTCATAAATTATTTCAGGTCGAACAAGTTTTGACTTCAACCTATCGCGTGAAAGATCAAATCATTTCTATTAAAAGTAGTCAAACGCTGACATCTCACCTCAAACTGCGCCTAGTACAAATCCGCCATAATCAGCACTGGTATACTTTTCTCACGTCTGTATTAGACCCGACTATCTTACCCCCCTATGTTGTCGCTGATCTCCATCGACGAAGATGGCGACTGGAGAATGTGTTGCAAATCGTTAAACAGCTATTAGGATTGAATTACCTGTGGACAGGTACAATGAATGGGATACAAGTACAAATCTGGGCGAGTTGGTTATTTTACTCAGTACTAGCGGACTTAGGAGATGCCATTGCTAATGAATTAGGGATTCCGTTTGAGCGTATTTCTCTGAAAAAAGTTTTTTGGGGACTTAACCGCTTTAACCAAGCTTATGCCGAAGGTAAGACCATTAACCCCGTTGTATATTTTGTGACTGATATCCATCCAGATTTCACTGTTGTTAAGCCGATGAGCCAACCGACTCCCATTATTGATTTATCTCCTTACCCTACGAGCTTTACGAGACGAAAATCTTCTTGAACGATCACATTTTTTTTACCTTTTATTTTAAAATGAACAGATGAATGCACCAAAACTAAGTGTAGTCACAACCGTCTATAATGGTGAACCATACTTCAATCGCGCTGTGCCTAGTATTTTACAGCAAACTTATACCAATTTTGAATTTATTATTGTTGATGATGGCTCAACTGACTGTACCGCCCAACAGCTTAGAAAATTCACTCAAAACGATCAACGTGTGCGTGTCCTGAGTCCTGGACGATTAGGACGCAGCCAAGCCCTTAACTATGCAATTGAACAGACTCAAGCAGACTATATTGCTATTCAAGACTTTGATGATATCAGTTATCCTGAACGTTTACGTTTGCAGGTCGAGTTTTTAGAGGCGCATCCTGATGTTGGGTTAGTCGCTTGTCACTACGTTTTAGTGGATGATAATCGCCAAGAACAGTATATCCGAATGCCTGCTACAGAACATCAGCAACTGGTTTGGACAATGGCTAAGTGTGTTCCCTTTGCTCATACCCTGGTTACCTATAGAAGAAAAGCCTGGATGCAAGCTGGAGGATATCCAGATGTAGATAGTATGGTTGATCTTCACTTATGGATTGCCTTTGTCCGTCTGGGTTGGCGACTCGCAACTATTCCTCAAGTCCTCGGTGAACATTGGGTACACCCAAACAGTTTTTGGCATCAACAGTTTAACTATATAAAACAGCAACAAAAATTAGCCCAAATCCAATGGCAGGCTATTCAAGACCTTAGTTTACCATTATGGATGGGAGTGTATCCTCTTGGTCGATACTTATATTCCTATATGCCCAAAACGCTCAAGCGATATGTTCGACGTACTTTGGCTCAGTCTAAAGAAAAAGATATGGCAAAGCGATAGAGTGCTATTGACCCGATTAATCCATAAATTACTGCTGCAAAAATGCCAGAAATTATCCCTCATCTGAACTACGAACTTAAAACTTATCAGTCTCAGCGCATTCATCAGGCAATGCTTCAGGCAATATGTTCCTTAGTTCGTCTAGTTTTAGAACAAACAAATCAGCCGTCTATAAGTATCCTAGATGTAGGATGTGGACGGGGAGAACTGTTACAATCTCTTGTTCAAATTCCCCAGGTTTCAGCTCAAGGGATTGATCTCGATCCTACCTGTGTTGAACTATCCCGTCAATTTGCATCTTGTCGTGTAGGTTCAGTTGAAGCGTTAGATCAATATTACTCTCCAGACAGCTTCGATCTCGTCATTGCCTCTCATGTTCTAGAACACGTCCCTAACCCCACTCTCGCACTTTTACAGCTAGCTTCACTGAGTCGGAATTGGGTATTGATTGCTCTTCCTAATCCTGTGAGACCCTCTAGACTGCTTCAATACTTAAAGGGTAAACTTCATGCCGATCATCCGACTCATTGTCAAGTTTGGGACCCTGGTCATCTCGCGAACTTTATTGAGACATTTGGTCATTTAAAAGTTTATCAGTGGCAGCCCGATATTGTAACTGTCATTCCCGGACGATTGTTGTCTGTGCCATTATTACGTTTTATTCTAAAACCTTTAAGTCTGGCAGAAACGACACTGTTAACCGGGTTATTCCCTCTATTTTCATCAAGTCTAATTGTGCTAGCAGCCAAACACCGTGATTAGGGTTAAAAAACGAATTTTAATGTTGTCCACTTGTATGGGACTCGGTGGTGCAGATCAACAGATTTTGTACCTTGTTCGTACTTTACTCAAGCGGGGATACGAGATTCAAATTGTGTCGATGACACCGTTGGGTGCCATGGGGAAAGAAGCTCAATCAGAGGGTTTACCCATTCAAAGCCTTAATATGAAACGGGGTATACCCGACCCCAAAGCAATTTTCAAACTTGCCAGAATACTGCATCAATGGCAGCCTGATATTGTCCACAGTCACATGGTACATGCTAATTTTCTGGCACGGGTGAGTCGTTTATTTGCTCATGTGCCTGTGTTAGTTTGTACAACATCCAACATTAACGAGGGAGGTCGATGGCGAGAATGGGTTTATCAATTAACTGACTTTCTCTGCGACATCACCACTCAAAAGAGTCACGCTGGAGCTGAGCGATATGTGAGTATCAAAGCTGTACCAAGAACAAAACTTAGGGTGATTCCCAACGGCATAAATATTCAAAAATTCAAACCCAATCAAGAAGCCAAGCAGCGCCTACGACAAGAGTTAAGTTTAGAGGGGCAATTTATTGGCTTAGCCGTAGGGCGATTTCGTCCACCCAAGGATTATCCGAATTTACTCCAAGCCTTTAGCCGAATCAAAACAAATTCTATCAATAAAGTGTTAATTATTGTTGGCGAGGGAAGTCTTAAGCCAGAGATGAAAGCCTTAGCTAAAACTCTTGGCATTCATGAGCAAGTCAAATTTTTGGAACCGAGACGAGATATTTCTGATTTAATGAATATTGCCGATTTCTATATTATGTCTTCTGCGTGGGAAGGAATGCCAATGGTACTTTTAGAAGCGGCATCGGTTGGACTACCGATTGTGGCAACTGATGTAGGTGGTAATCGGGAAATTGTCTTGGATTGCAAAAATGGTTTCTTGGTTCCCCCTCGCCATCCAAAGGCTTTAGCGCAGGCGCTGGAACGGATGATGAATTTATCTCCACAAGAGCGTCAACAAATGGGGCAGTTTAGTCGAAAGCATGTAGAGCTTAATTACAGTATTGAGCGAGTTGTAGATAGGTGGGAAGAACTCTACCAACAATTGCTAGACAAAACCAGCTCACCGGATAAAGGCGTATAGCTGTTATTGGTGTCAACTTAAGCTCAAAAAGAAAGCAATATCTTGAGACAGACGTCTCCCTAACCCTCCCCTTACCAAGGGGAGGGAAATTGAATGGCTTTGATT
>CAZNNK010000560.1:2274-4900 GCA_964574085.1 uncultured Coleofasciculus sp. | reverse complement strand
CCCCATCTCCCCCATCTCCCCCATCTCCCTCATCTCCCATCTTCCCTGTTCCCTGTTCCCTATATTCCCAGGAGAAAGAATATGAAAAAAAACTTCATGTTCACATCCGAATCCGTGACCCCAGGACATCCGGATAAACTGTGCGATCGCATCAGTGATGCTATTGTAGACCGTTTATTGCAGCAAGACCCTTATGCTAGGGTAATTACCGAATGCGCCGTATCTACCGGAATTGTCTTCCTCGCTGCCCGATTTGAACCCAATGCTAATGTTGATTTCACCAATATTGCCCGAAAAGTAATTGCTGAAGTTGGGTATGACCGACCGGATTTTAATAGCAAAACCTGTAGTATTTTAACCAGTCTGGAAGAATTACCACCCGATCAAATCCATAATTTTGATGAGAAAAAGCTATCGGATGCCGAAATAGAGGAAATCCCGGTTAAGAATCAAGTTACCGTCTTTGGATTTGCCTGTAATCAAACCCCAGCCTTGATACCCTTACCGATTTGGTTCGCCCATAAACTGGCACGACAATTAGATATTGCCCGACGCGATAAAACACTGCCCTATCTCGCCCCCGATGGCAAAACTCAGGTTGGGGTTGAATATAAAAATCGTCAACCGACTCGCATTCATAGCCTGACGATTATTGCTAGTCAAAATACTGAGAAAAAACCTAATCTCCAGCAACTGCACCATGATATTCAGGAGGCGGTGATTCAGCCTGCGTTAAACGACGAAGCGATTCACCCGGATGAAAATACTCGCATCTTCGTCAATCCCGATGGCTTGGTGATTGGCGGCGGACCCTCACTGCATTCCGGATTGACGGGACGGAAGAACGCGATCGATACCTATGGGGAATATTCTAAACATAGTGGTGCGGCATTAAGTGGAAAAGATCCAATTCGGATTGATAGAATCGGCGCGTATGCTGCGCGATATGCGGCAAAAAATGTGGTGGCGGCAAATTTAGCCGATGAATGTGAGGTGCAATTGAGTTATACGATTGGACTTTCTCGACCGGTGAGTGTTGAAGTGGAAACCTTTGGTACAGGTAAAGTTGATGAACAGGAAATTATTACCCGTTTAAAGGATAATTTTGATTTTCGTCTGGCGGGAATTATTCGCCACTTTAATTTAAGATTTCTGCCGTCGTTGACTAAGGGAGGATTTTATCAAAAGTTGGCGGCTTATGGTCATGTGGGCAGGATGGATCTGGAATTACCTTGGGAAAAAACCGATAAGGCTGAGGTTTTGAAGGGGTGAGAATCAGGACTTTCGATAATTTTTTATTAAGAGGTTGGCTTTGTGGGTATAAGTACGAAAGAGCCAAGATTATTGGTATTTAATCCCAGCGGAAAAGCTATCCAATGAAAAGGCTTAGTCAGGGGGCAAAGTTATAAGAATACCTCGATTAACCAAAGCGATCGCGAGTTTGTTAAGTTTTGATGAGAGGAAGGAACGCTTACCTTATCTCCAAGGTAAAATTGAGGATATTTTATTCTGAATCTTCCCACACACGCCATTGGCGGTTGCCATTGGCGGTTGATGGAGGCACAGAAAAGATCAGCATTGATTGGGGACACGTTTGGCAATGTCTTTTCAAGAACCCATCCGCAAAAAAAATTCCTCACCCTTTAATCGGACGCCAGCGCCCAATCCATTGCAGCGGCGCCGCTTCAAAGTCCCCAAGCCGCCGGAAAAGGTGGTGCGGCGCTCCCCTGAAGAACAGAAAGCTTTTCTGCAACAGAAACTGGAACAAGCAGCCTTTGTGGGTTACAACGGTTTGAACGTCCCGGTTAAAGCATCAGAAACACCTCCACCGCAACCCATCCAGCAAAAGCCTGCTAGTGGAGGATCAGAAGATAACTATCAACCGCTTTTAGGACAGAGAACCAATCTGAGATTGAATGGGTTGAATCGGCTGACGTCTGAGACTCCCGTTCAGACCAAGAGGAAAACCCCCTCAGACGACACACAGGAGGGAATAAGCGAATCTGAAACCCTAGAGGAAACTGGCAAACCTACGCCACCCAAGCTGGATTTGGTGCCGTTGGTGGTGTTCTACAACTGGTAGGATTGCGGGGTGCGGAAAAAGCCGCAGGCTTATTGACGAATACAGCAACCAAAGCTGGGGCTAAATTTGGTATTGAATCGCTGGGCGAGATGGGTGCTGATATCAGTCAAAGACTGGCAGTGGGTGAGGCATTCTCGTTGTCGATGGTGGGAATCAGCTTTGGTACTTCCTTGTTAGGGAATGCCGGGGGTGAGGCTCTCAGTGGAGCCTTTGGTAAGCTGGGAACCAAGTTAGGTGTAGACCAAATTGATAATGCCGCGTTCAAGACGGGGGGTGAATTTGTTACCGACACGATTGGTGAAACCGCTACCGATGTCACAGGTCAAGTCGTCTTCGAGGGTAAGGAGTTGTCTTGGCAAACAGTTGGCGAAAGTGCGGGTACATCAGCGTTTGGTAATCTCGTGGGTCGAGGGACAAATCGGGCGTATGGCGATCGCTTGCGGAATTTGGGAGGAGGCGATCGCACGTCCACGAATGTGCCAAATGTTAATCAACCCATTGGGCAAACACCGTCACCGACACCAATAATTGACCCAAATACCA
>CAZNNK010000560.1:0-2059 GCA_964574085.1 uncultured Coleofasciculus sp. | reverse complement strand
CGTCACCGACACCAATAATTGACCCAAATACCAATCAACCTGTTGGGCAAACACCGTCACCGACACCAATAATTGACCCAAATACCAATCAACCTGTTGGGCAAACACCCGCACCGACACCAATAATTGACCCAAATACCAATCAACCCATTGGACAAACACCTCTACCCACCCCAATAATTGACCCAAATACCAATCAGCCGATTGGGCAAACCCCATCAGATCCGAGTCATAATTATCCCCATGTTCCTAAAAATAGTGACTCCAATGGCGATATCAACTCCCCAGAGCTTGCCCAAAGTAAACTGCAGGAAATAAAAGACTTTAAAAAGTTACGCCAGATGGTAGAAAATGGTGAATTGGGCAACACCGAAACGGCTCGCAAGACTCTGCAAGAAGCACGGAACCAAATCATTAACTCTGTATTAAATGGAGAGGGAGGAGTCCAAAAAATTCTCACCCAACGCTATCCTCACCTGACCATTGAGTTCAAAAATAAGGGTTCAAAAGGCTTTGGTAGCGATATCGATATCGCGATTAAAGTAACAGGCGGGAATGCGAAGGAAAATGCCAAAGCTAGTGTGGAGGGTGTACGGGAAACCTACAGGCAACTGCGCGAACTCGGCTTTGAGCCAGATCAAGCCTTAGATGCTAACTTCTACACCGTACTCCATGAAGAAAATATTACCCCTACCAATGAAGCTGAAGCCACTCAAATCCTGCACGATCAAAGCGTGACTAGCCTTGCAGAAATGCGTATGAATATGTCACCTGAGCAGTGGCAAGCCTACAAGCAGCAGCAGTTAGAATCTTTGGGTTTGGGTCAATCTTTCAAGGGAGTTCAAGAGTCATCCCAAGCAGAAGCACGCGATCGCTTGCAACAACAACTCCAAGCGGCGGAAGCCCTAGCTACACGTTTGCAAGACCAGAGCCAGACTAAGGAACAATTGCTAGAAAAACAACAAGATGCATTACTGAAAGCCTTAGAAAACAACGCCTCTCCCAGAAAAATTCGCCAACTCATGGCAGAAGTAACACTCCTAGAACCCGATGCTTATGGCACACGAGCCGCTGTAGAAGGTGTTGTTGATTACCAACAAGCGATGAAGGGGGATGAAGCCGGAGATCACTATTGGGATATTTATACAGATCGGGCTGGCAAGTTACCAGACGAGGCTCATGAACGCTTTGCCGTCTTATCTCAAGAAGCCTCTGCTAGCCTAGCCAAAATGTACAGTCATGCACATGGGGAAACGGGCAACAGTGTATCCGATGTCCTAGCGATGGCTAAATACCTGGGTCGCATCAATCACGCTAACTTTGAAGCTGGGTTATCTACTGCCAGGAACCCAATGATTGACACCATGCATCAATTGATGGCAACGAAAGCCAACAAGGGTTCGTCAGCCGATGCGATCGCGGTGTTACGGGAATGGGCAAAAGACAACAGTTTAACAGACCAAGAAATTCAGGATGCTTGGGTTAGCCAAGCGCAAAAGCTGGGTCAAGATTTAGTGGTGCAACTGCGCTCATCAGAACAAATGGCACACGTCTTTGCGCCCAAGGATAGTTCCCACTCGGGTGAAGGTGAATCCTCTACATCTCTACCCACTCAAGAATCCCAAAGCGAGAAAACGACGACTCCTGAGACATCCCACTCAGATGAAACACCCAATCAGACAGCCCTCGAAACCCTCCCGAATACATCAGACAAGCCTCAAGATAATGAGTCGAGTAACAGTTTAGACAGTACCCAGACTGAGGACACGAGTCGGGATACCTCCCAAAATCAAGATTTAGAGCAAACGTTGACAGCAGCGCTACCCAATGATTTACAGGGTAAGGTTCCCATCCATGTCGATCCCGATTTACCCAGCAATACAGTCCGCGTCCATTATGACGTAGATGCCAATGGACTGGTGACTAACGTTCATCTGCGAGTCGGAGCGAATACAAGCGCCGTCGATATCCAGTTGCATACCCAAACCGTCCGGCTGATGCAGCGTTATAGCACTACGCATTGAGGTTAGGACAATAATATTGAGTGAAAAGGCAACAG
>CAZNNK010000559.1:0-4904 GCA_964574085.1 uncultured Coleofasciculus sp. | reverse complement strand
CCGCCTTGTCTTGTCCCAACCATAAAATAAAAAACCTACACCTGTAAGCTCTCCCACGCGGGGGAGAGGGGAGCAAAAGATTTCTCCTAGAGAGGCTCTGCCTCCCATAATAAAATCACAACCCGAATAATTTTGTAATCAACGGCTGCAACAGAAAACAATTCCCCTTTAACCAGTTGTAATGGTAATACTAATTAGTAATTGTCGCACCTGAGCATTTAAGATAGGTTATACCAGGGCGAATTTGATCAAGCTTTTTGGTTTGATGAAAGCGGGTACGGGTAAGGGTAGCCTGTCTCAAGTCAGTACTTTTGAGGATAGCTTTTGTGAAATCAGCATCAGTTAAGTCCGCATGGCGAAAGCTAGTCCCGCCTGTAGCAGCAAAGGCGATTGCCCCTCCCCGAATCCAAGCATTCTTTTCATCTCCCTGGATTGCTCGCCAGCCAATGTAAGCGCACAGCAGCACGAGAGTGAACGCGACAGCGAAAGCAGCAGTGATAGCGACATTGAAAGGTCCAGAGAAAGCTTCAGCCAAAGCGATAACCAAAGCGACAGCGAAAACTCCAACGAAAGCGAACGCTCCAGCCAAAACGATAGCGACAGCTCCAGCCCAAGTTTCAGCGACAGCGACAATAAAAGCGAAAACAACAGCGAAAGCCAAAGCGAAAGCGACAGCAAAAACGACACTGAAAGCGCCAGCGAAGTTGAAAACTCCAGCTCCAGCCAAAGCTCCAAGGATAGCAAAAACTCCAGCCAAAACGACAGCGAAAGCCAACGCTCTGGGGACAGTGACGGCGAAAACGACAATTACAGCAACAGCGACAGCAACAGTGACAGCAACAGCGACAGCGATAACTCCATCTTCAGCAACAGCGACAGCGAAAACCAAAGCTCCAGCCAAAGCTCCAAGGATAGTGACAGCGACCAACCCTTTGCGGAGGATGACGAAAAACAAAACGACCAGCATAATTAAACTCACCCAGCCAGCACGAGAGTGTTCGGGAAGACGAGGGCTGTTATTAAAAATGAATAGGACAAAACTACTAGCGAATCCTGAAAAAATTCCTGATATCCCGGCGAGTATCCATAAGCCGATAACCAAAACTGTTGCCCAAAAAGGTTGTATTCCCGCCTTAGCACCGCTAAAGTTCGTACCCGTCAACGTAGCATTGGTAAAATTTGTCCCTCGGATATCGGCTTCACTAAAATCTGCCCCAGAGAGGTCTTGTCCTTGAAAGAATTGACCGCTCAAGTTTGCGCCTCTGAAATCACGTCTTCCAGCGGCGTATTGCATTAAAACTTTACTGATTATCATGGGTCAAGGAATGGGTAATTTTGTTATTTGTCATTCGTTTATGTTATTGGTGATACCTGAAGGGCGCTTGTAGGGGCGACCCGCACCGCATCAATGAACAACGTTCGTCGTCTCAATTGGGTCGGATCGTCCTCTGTTCTTAGGTGAGTGAGGGTGCAAGGCTTGCGTCCCTACATTCCTCAACATTTAGGTATTCCTGTGATTAACCATGAGTCCAACATAACCACCAGCCTGTCTTGAAAAAAAATCTGATAGGACTATCAGTATCCCTGAGCCAATAACCACAACTATTAGCCAACGACGTTGTAGTCCAGCTTGAGCATTGCTAAAATTTGCCCCCGTTAACTTGGCATTAGTAAAATTTGTCCCTCGGATATCTGCTCCACTAAAATCTGCCCCAGAAAGGTCTTTTCTTTTAAAGGATTGACCTCTCAAATTTTCGCCACGGAAATCTCGTCTTCCAGCAGCGTATCGCTTCAAAACTTCACTGGCTCTCATTTGTCATTTGTCCTTTGCCATTTGTCCTAGAATAGATTTTATGGGTTTTCTGGGCGCAATTGGTAAAAGGGCGCACGTCTGTGCGCCCCTACATTCAGGTGTACCATTAGCTTCGTTCCCAGGTCTCTCGAAGGGAATGCGCCTAGGTAATTCTACCTCCCATAATAAAATCACAAGCCAAATAATTTTGTAATCAACGGCTGCAACTTATTCCACGCTTCAAACAACGTCGCCGCCGTCGGTAATCCCACAATAATTCCTTTCAACATCGTTGTGGCTCGTTTCGCCATTTTCTGATTTCCCTTTTCCTGGGGATTTTTCCCGGCTTCAGCTAACATTTTCACCTGTTCTAACGCCTCCGCCTTATCCTCTTCATCTAAATTTGATTCCGCTTCAATCGCCGCTTGCAGTTGCGCCAGAAGTTCTTTGAGTCCCGGTTTATTGGGTTCGGGAGACTCAGGTAACTGGTTAATAGAATTGCTAACACTACCGCTAATTGTAGCCAGGTTTATCATTTCTAGGTTGAAGTCAGAAAATTCACCCGCTTCAAAGTTTTTATTCCAATCATCCGGTTTGCGGTAGGGGTTGGGGTCAAGGTTATCGGGTAGGCGCATGAAGACATAATCACACTGGACACCATTGAGTTGGGTTTCCGGAGTGATACCCCAGTGTTCAATATAAGCGCCTGTTAGTGTGGCTCCGGTTAAATTGGTGTGGTCGAGTTGAGTTTGGACGAGTTTAGCTCTGGACAAATCAGTATCTTGCAAGTTAGCTTTGCTTAAGTCAGTGCTGATAAAACTCGCATCGGCTAGGTTTGCACCTTGTAAGTTGACACCTCGCAGGTTTTGGCGGTCAAAGTTCTGCCCTTGTCCCTTTCCGGTTATGAGTAATTGTCGCACTTTGGTATCTTTAAGATAGGTTGTACCAGGGCGAACGCAATCAAGTTTTTGGGTTTGATGAAAGCGAGTACGGGTAAGGGTAGCCTTTCTCAAATCAGTACTTTTGAGAGTGGCGGATGTAAAGTCCGCATCGGTTAAGTCAGCATGGCGAAAGCTGGTTCCGCCGATAGCAGCCAAGGCGATTGCCACTCCCTGAATCCAAGCACCTCCTTCATCTCCCTTGATTGCTCGCCAGCCAATGTAGGCGTTGAGCAGCACAACACTTCCAGCCACAGCCACAGCATAAGCTGCAGAAACCACAGCCAAAGCTCCCAAAGCTCCAGCCAAAGCTCCAGCCAAAGCTCCAGCCAAAGTTCCAGCCAAAGCTCCAGCCAAAGCCACAGCCCAAGCTCCAGCGACAACGAAAACCACAGCGAAAGCTAAAGCTCCAGCTCCAGCCAAAGCTCCAGCCAAAGCCACAGCCAAAGCCACAGTAGAAGCGACACCTCCAGCCAAAGCTCCAAACACCGCTCCAGCCACCGCTCCAACCACAGCTCCAACCACAGCTCCAGCCACCGCTCCAAACACCGCTCCAAACACCGCTCCAGCCACCGCTCCAACTTCAGATTCAGATCCAGCGACAGTGACAAATAAAGCCACACCGAAAGCCACACCGAAAGCCACACCGAAAGCCACACTGAAAGCTCCAGCTCCAGCGACGGCGACAACTCCAGCCACAACTCCAGCCATGTCTCTAGCTCCAACCCCAGCTAAAGCCACAACTCCAACTACAGCTCCAGCCACAACTCCAGCCACCGCTCCAGCTATCGCTCCAGCGACGTCAGCGAAAGTCACAGTCGCAACTCCAACCAAAACGAAAGCCAAAGCGACACCGACAGAACCTTTGCGGAGCATGACGGAAAACCAGACTGCCAGAATCATCAAACTTACGAAGCCAGCAATAAGGCTTTCGGTAATGATGTCAGCAAAATTGAGTGTTACCCAAGCACCCAAAATACCAGTACCCGAAACACCAGCAAATCCTGAAAGAATTCCTGATATCCCCGCGAGTATCCATGAGCCGATAACCAATACTATTGCCCAACGCTTTTGTAGTCCCGCCTTAGCGCCGCTAAAGTTCGCCCCCGTCAACTTAGCCTTAGTAAAATTTGCCCCTCGGATATCTGCTCCACTAAAATCTGCCCCAGAGAGGTCTTTTCCTTTAAACGATTGACCTCTCAAGTTTTCAACACTGAAATCGCGTCTCCCAGCAGCGTATCGCTTCAAAACTTCACTGGCTTTCATAGATTAGGCAACAGGGAACGGGGAACAGGGAACAGGCAAATAGACAATTCATCATTCATCCTGTAATTTCCAATACCATCGCCAAAACCGAGACGGTAACCAAAACGGATGTAACCCAGAATACCCAGATACCGTTTCATTTAACACCCTCCTGCGCCAAACTTGCCACATCATCAGTAACCAGAGAATCTCACCCACTCGTCGCCCTCGCAAATAGGCGCTAAATTCCCCTTTAATCAGTTGCAGGGGGAATTGCGGTTGCCATCGTCCTTCGGCTTCTAAAATACCTGAATTTAACCAATATCCTACCTCAGACCATAACTCATTGAAACACCACGCCGTTAACGGCACCCCCATCCCCCGTTTTTCCCGCCACACCACCTCTGGCGGTAACCAAGATTCCACCGCACGTTTGAGGATATATTTTTCACAAGCACCCCGCAGGTAGAACTCCCCTGGTATCTGGAATGTCCACTCCGATAACGGAATGTCACAAAAGGGCGATCGCACCCACAATCCATGGGAGAATGCTAGGTTAGTCGCCCGTGGGTGGATATTTTGTGCGCCTTTTAACATTAACGTCGCCCGACGTAATCGGTCTAAAAGTGTCGTGGTAAACTTAGCATCTAAAGCTTCTGCTAACCATTGTTCTGGATGTACCGATAACGCCTGGTTTACCTGATGCTGAAATACCCGCTCCTCATATCCCCAGAGACGGTGAAACGTTCGTAAATACTGTTGGGTAAACTCTGTATTTCCGCCAGGATGTTCTTGATTATAAACACCAGCCGCAATTAGCGGTTTATTCGTCCATCCAGCAAAAAGTTGGTCGCCCCCTTCCCCATTAAAAATAACCTCTGTCTCTTGACTGGCGGCTTGACACAACAGATATAAGGGAACCGTTACCC
>CAZNNK010000558.1:0-4906 GCA_964574085.1 uncultured Coleofasciculus sp. | reverse complement strand
GTCTTGATCGGGGTCGGGAGGCGGAGAATCCAGGTATTGTTGCGCCAAGTCAAGCACCTCACGACGAAAGTGAACAGGGTAAGATGAACGCCGCAAAAACAGATTCTCGTGAGGCGTCCAAATCCCTAAGTCTACCAACAGATCGAATGCCGCTTGGGGAGTTGGCGGGCGATCCAGGGTAGCTAGTATATCTTGGGCGGCACGAGACGCATTTTCCGGATAAAGGACAAACCGTTCTAGGAGTTCAAAGCGAGTGCGATCGCTCTCTTGCCACTCTACCGCTTCGCCGTTGAGTTTCTGCTGAGTGCGGCTTAAAAATTCCTCTTGCTCTCGCTGCTTCGATTCTGCGGCGAGTTGCTGATGTTTAATTTCTGCCACTTTTGTGGCGGGACGTGGTTCATAGCTATCGGCTTTTTGTTTGAAGTAGAGTTTGTCATCCGATAGCAAGCAGTGAGCGGCATAACATAGGGGTGGGCTTTGGTCTGAAAATAAGAGCTGTGCCATGTCCGCACAAGTTACCGCTTTTCCCTCTTCCACCAGCAATTCCCAGGCGACTTCTAAGCTAGATGGATCGAGATAGGGTTCGACTTGGCTGAGAAAGTCAGGAATTTCTGAGACGTCAAATTTGCCATCCTGGACTTCGTAGGTCACTTGCCGGGGATGAAGCGTGTGAGATTGACCCTGTTCGTCGATAACTGCCCAGCGCGTTTTGCCCTCTGGACGGTCTACAATCGCTAGATGGCGATCGCCTTGCACACGAAATTCGATAAGTGTTCCTTTTTCCACCAGCTTTGCTAATCCCGGTCGTTTATCTTGGTCTTTAGACTCTACATCTAGTCTAAAGGGTGATGGGGTGATCCCAAAATGATCAGACGGGGTATCAAAGGATTCAATCATTTGACACCACCGTTGATGATGAGATGCGGTTGGCTTACCGCTTCTCACTCTATAAGAGTCGCATCAGCCCTCTTTATTGACGAAAGGCAATAAGGCTAAGAGGCGAGCGCGTTTAATGGATCGGGTCAATACCCGTTGTTGTTGAGACGTCAAACCTGTAATCCGACGTGGCAGGATTTTACCCCGTTCAGTGATGAATTTGCGGAGTAATTCCACATCCTTGTAGTCAATTGGCTCTCCTGGCTTAATTGGAGAAAGACGTTTGCGAAAGTAGGTCATGGGTCGTTACTAGGGATTTGTGGTCATCAATATTTAGTCTAGAATGCATTGCCATGGTTACATGGCTATTTGATTTCTTTATGCACCGTATGCTTATTGCAATGAGTGCAGAACTTTTTCAGTTCTAGACGCCCTGTGGTATTGCGACGGTTTTTCATCGTGGTGTAGCGAGAGACACCATTAGTTCGCTTGTCGGGGTTGGTGCGACACTCCGTACATTCTAAGGTTATAACCAGTCGGACACCTTTCTTACTTGCCATAGTCTTACATCTAGTCGATTAAATGAGGGCGTGAGTGAATTTAAACACAATCTCTTATTTTTGCATACGACGCCGGATTTGGGCAACCCATCGCTTCATCCGCAGATCCAGAGAGAAGCCGCGACGGGTTTGAATCACTAGGGTTTGGGCAATGCGATCGTGAAACGCTTGCTGAGTTTCCGGTTCCGATAACGCGATGCCACAATCTGCCCCTAATGGTGCAATTAACAGCAACATGGAGATTCCATTCGCAAAACCGATATTTAAGCCAACCATGGCTAAAAGCGCACAAACACCCAGAATGCCTTCTCGTTTGGTTAGCGTCAATAGCCCTGGAAGTTTACCATAGTTGGCATCCAGCACTTTCATATCCAATGCCCAGCGTCCTAAACTCTGACCTTGATTGCTCGATACCAATACAACACGCAAACCTAACCACAGCGCGATAAACACTAGCATTTGCAAAAAAGGATTTCCACCCGCCATCGAACTAATCAACCAAACGGCGACAAAATCAATCAGGAAGGCATAGAACCGCCGCTCTATTGGCACTTGAGGAAAGCGCTTGTGTATTGGTTCAAATTCATACATGGTTAGGGTTAGGCTTAGGGCTTATGCAATCTTTATTGATTTTAGCGGATTTTGCCAAGTGCAATCGTTAGGTCAAAAGAAAGCTGAGTGAGACTTTGAACAAAAGTTGAGCGAAGTCCCTACCTAGAATCTTGATTTAGGTAGAGTTAGCGAAACAAAGTTAACGGCTGAGAACTCGCTACCCTTGAGCAAGAAAGCTACGTCATTTGTCATGCGTTTATGTAAGGGTTTGAAACCTGATTACATAACTTAATAAATTTAATTTTATTTCCACGAACCTACTTGAAATCGGATCAATTATTTCCTGTTTGTTTGAGCTTAATTTACTCTAATATACTCATGAATAAAACTTAACTCAGATTTCTTTCAGAAATTCTCCATTCTAAAGTTCAATTTTCTGGCGCAATCGTCTAATTATACTGGCACGACTCATGATTGTCGCTGTGCCATTATCCATTTGCACAAACACTTTACCTGAAAAAATATTACGCAAAGCCGGACGTTGATACACCACAAAATCATCGATTTCTGACTTGGGTTCAAACCCCATATCAGACAAGGTTTTATTGAGGGTTTTAGTAAAGGCTTTTTTGTTTTTAAACTCTAGAGAAAAAGTCACGCTGCGATTGAAGTAAGCCCCCACTAATCCGGCGACCAAACCGAGGGTAATACCGTAACGATACGGAAGGGGTTGAGTTAAACTTAGCCCGAGAACTTGCGAGGCTAAGAAAGCAACAATCAGGGTCATGCCTGTGAAGTAATAATAGAACGTTGCCCAAAAACCAAGACCAAGCTGCATACAATAACCTCTATAAATGTGACATCCTCCTACACCGAATCAGAGATTACGGTGTAGGCTTCTAACATCGCTGTTAGACATTGCTGCCCTACGCCACTTATCTAGACCAAAAGTCCCCGATAGCCCGACTTGACAGCCAATTTCTTTGGAAGCATCCCGTTTTGGACAAAGGATTACCCAAAGTAACGAATTTACAAGGGGTTCAGCCCCCTTACAAGAGTCAACCTGCCAAATTGGGATGCTCCCATTTCTTTCCCCCAGAGTCCCTGGGTACTCAGTTGCTCATAGCCTCAGTTGCAGATTTCCTGTGCTGAGGCTACATCTCTATCGACCTCATATTTGCATTCCGACTAACTATGAATAATGACTTTTTCGAGAAAGTTTGGTTTTATCATATCATTAAGATTCCTTAGAAGTACACTTAGCACTTTTTTATCAGCGCTACCAAAGTCGATGTGAATATACAGCTTATTAGGAGCTATTAAATTACTTTCGCTCCTATAGTGAACAGTACCTTTGTTATTTTCTTTATGCTTCTTATCCCAACCAGAAATAGTTTGGTCAATTACTCCTTCAACTAAGAAAACTTCTGCTTGCTCATAAGTACTGTAAGATTGTAGCTTCAAATGAATATCAGGCCAAGCAATATCCCCGTACTCTACCTTGAAGTCCAACTCTTCGGGAATTATTTCCGAAATTGTTTTTGTTTGTTGATTATAACTGCGCAACTCATCAATAGGGAACTCTACCCAAAGGACTTGTAATTGATAATCTTCTGATATTTCCATCTGGGGGTCTATACCTCGATCAGGATAAATGGGAGAATACCAAATCGCTGTGACAGGATGACCTAATCCATTGGCATCCACGAGATAACCTTCCAAAGAAGCTATTGTCAGTGAGTTTCTTTGCCGATACTCAACTTTAAATCCTGAATCTGGGGGTACTAGTCCATATTTCCCACTACGTAGATTAACATTAGCAAGTACTTTCGCATGTTCTACTAGTTTTTGCTCAAATACATGCAAGAAACTAGAGTTGAACTCTAAATTAGAAGATAGCAAGGTTAACCAATCATTTTTATTGGAAGACATCATAGCTAGAAATCCAGTAACTTATACTTACTCCTATAGCAAACTTAATTAAGCCTGATTTCTCTCATCTTCTATTCCAAAGTAGTCAAGTATTATTACTATAATTGCTGCAGATAAACCAGCAGCGGCCAACTTGGTAGCAGGTTCTGGACTAAGTAAAGCGTAAAGAATAGCGGCAATGAGACTCAAGGATAAACCTAACATCAATACCACCTCTAGAACGCTTTCCCAGTTTATTCTGCGCCTCTTTTTGTTGCGGGTATAGTAGAGTATCAGACCAGCATGATCATATTGTTTAGCTACTAACTCTCTGTTGGAACCCAATTGTAGAACAGTATCTCTGTAGGCAAAGCCTAAATGCCAAGAAGCCTCAGTATCGCAGTTGAGTCTAGCTGCTGCGAGATATCTACCAACTTGTGCCAAACCTGCTGTAATATTGTCTGGAGTATAAGGCTTTATTTCGTATATGGCATAACTTCCTAGTCCAACTAGGTCAGCATAACCAACACGTCCCGATGCACTACCGCCTGGTATGGAGTATTCTCTAACTCCAGTTGAATCTTGTGTAGCGATGTAATCTGCCTGTATAGCTTCATGCTCTATGCCTGCTCTGCGATTAGTACCTCGACATTGAGGGTTTGTTACCTGTCGCTGTAAAAGTTGTGTTGACAAACCTTTTAATGTTCGTAATTCAATACTTTGCTGAACTACATCCCCATTGGCTGACTCTAAAACTCTTTCCTGAGCAGCTCCTATTTTCTCAGAGGGATTTTCCTTCTGAAACTGCTCTATCTCCTTCCGGTAAATTGAAGAATCATGGTTAGCATTACCTCTCAAAGATTGCAGATGAGTTAAAACCTCACTCTTGGGTCTTATCCCGTTCACAACTGGCGTTTCTTGCAAACTAACTTCAGGAGTCTGGGGCTTCTCTTTTTTCTGCTTTACTCCATCACCATTCTGCTGCACCACATGAGTCAACTCATGCG
>CAZNNK010000557.1:0-4917 GCA_964574085.1 uncultured Coleofasciculus sp. | reverse complement strand
AGCCAGGGAAGCTATGATAACCAAACGGGCGTCTGGACAGTGGGCGATTTGGATAACCAGAGTAGCGCCACGTTGCAAATTGAGGCAACCTTAACCGCGACTGAAACTGTCGTAAATCGATCGCAAGTTACAGCCTCAGATCGACCTGACCCAGATTCTACCCCAGGAAACAGCATTGCTGGTGAGGATGACCAAGATAGTGTGACGATTCCCTTGCAATTCGTTGACCTCGGCTTGAGCAAAACCGCACGCCAAAACCGGGCAAATGTGGGAGACGAAATAACCTATACCATTACTCTGACCAATAACGATACGAATAACGCGACTGATGTGGCGGTGACGGAACCCTTACCCCCTGAGATAACATTCAGATCGGCACAAGCGTCTCAAGGTTCCTATAATCGCAGTAGTGGAATTTGGTCAGTGGGGAACCTAGCCAATGGTAATGAGGCTAGGTTACAGATTAATGCCACTGGGGATATTCCCAGTTCCGTAACTAACACGGCGGTGATTAGTGCTTTAGATCAAGATGATCCGAATCTTGGCAATAATCAAGACAGTGCTGAGGTCGTTTTGGCGGGAGAACCGCACCTGCTTCTGGTGAAGCGGATTACTGAGGTGAGGAGAGATGGACAAGTGATCGAAGGCATTAACTTTGATACGGTTGTAGACGATCCTACTGATCCGGATGATAACGCGATTGGCTGGTCTCAGCTACCGGGGGGAGGGCTTTTAGGGGTGCCTCGGATTAGTCCTGATAGACGTTTAGAAAGTGGCGATACTGTGGAATACACGATCTATTTCCTGTCAAATGGTGGCACAGTGGTTAACGGTGTCGATTTTTGTGATTTGATTCCTCAAGGGACAACGTTTATCTCGGATAGTTTTAGGCAAGGGAGGGGAATTTTGTTAAATCAAGATGGAACACCGACACCCCAAAGTAATGCATCGGATCAAGATTCGGGGACATTTTTTCCGCCTCTCAATCCTGTATCAACGCCTTGTGATGAAACCAACAATCCCAATGGCGCTGTGGTTGTCGAGTTAGGCGATATTCCTACCACCGCTCCCAATAATGTAGGATTGATTCGCTTTCGGGTCGAAATTGATTGACAATGGGGATTAGGGCAGAAACTCTAATGTAATGAAAACCGAAACAATTTCAGTTATTATTCCCGTTTTAAATGAAGCGAATACGATTGGTTCGGTCTTAGATAGACTGGTTAATACTGACAATGTGGAGGTTATTGTGGTAGATGGGGGGAGTCAAGATGAAACCGTCAGCGTGGCGCGATCGCGAAATGTCCAGGTTATTTCTACCCCACCCAGTCGCGCCTGTCAAATGAATGCGGGTGCAGCGAGGGCGACGGGTAATATCCTTTTATTTCTCCACGCCGATACCCGTTTACCAGCAAACTTTGATCGTTTAATCCGCCAAGCGCTACAAGAACCCCAAACCATTGCCGGGGCGTTTGAATTACGCATTGATGCTCAACAGTTTGGCTTGCGTCTCATTGAACGACTGGTAAATTGGCGATCGCGTTTTTTTTCGATGCCTTATGGCGACCAAGCTATATTTTTAAAGGCGACTGTTTTCCATGATATAGGCGGTTTTCCCAATTTGCCAATTATGGAAGATTTTGAATTCATTCGCCGCTTGCAACCCCAGGGACGGATTACGATTGTTTCAGAATCGGTTCTGACATCAGGACGACGATGGGAACGGTTAGGGATAATCAAAACCACCCTAATTAACCAGCTTATTATTTTGGGGTATTTTTTGGGAGTTTCTCCTGACACATTGGTGCGATGGTACAGGGGAAAAGGGTAGAAGAATTATACTCTATCAAATAAAACGGTTTTGCCTATCTTTCAACCACGCTTGATAGCTAAGGGTTTCGGCTTTGTGCAACAAGCCCTACTTACTCAGCAACCCTTATATATATAAGTCGCACAGTGAGGTAGTTTCGAGTTTTTGGCGGGGGGAACTTCAGATTAAAAATAGAGGCTAGCCTCTGGCTAACCTCTAATCCTAACGTGCTATTTCGTTTCCGAGAATTCAGCGTCGATGACATCATCACCACCACCGGATTCACCACCGGGAGCAGCACCGGGTTCAGGACCGCCTGCACCACCGGGAGCAGCACCGGGTTCAGGACCACCGGCTTGTTGATACAGGTTGGCACTGATGCTGTAAAGTGCTTGTTGCAATTCTGTGGTCAGCGTCTTGATCTTCTCATCGTCTTCTTGAGACACGGCATCTCGCAGATCTTTGATCAAGCCTTCAACCTTAGTCTTGTCTTCTGCTGGGACTTTATCTCCCAACTCATTAAGCTGCTTCTCAGCTTGATAGGTGAGGGAATCGGCTTGGTTCTTGCGATCGATTTTCTCACGCCGTTCTTTGTCCGCCGCTGCGTTGGCTTCGGCTTCCTGAACCATGCGATCAACGTCTTCACTGGGTAGGGTAGATGCGCCTGTAATGCTAATCGATTGCTCTTTACCCGTACCCTTATCCTTCGCGGTAACGTTCAGGATACCATTGGCGTCAATATCAAAAGTGACTTCAATTTGGGGAACGCCGCGCGGTGCTGGGGGAATCCCATCCAGACGGAACGTACCCAGACTCTTGTTATCGCCAGACATTTCCCGTTCACCTTGGAGAACGTGGATTTCGACGTTAGTTTGACCATCCACAGCCGTGGAGAAGGTTTCTGACTTCTTAGTAGGAATGGTGGTGTTGCGGGGGATAATCTTGGTCATCACACCGCCCAAGGTTTCCACACCCAAGGATAGAGGGGTAACATCAAGGAGCAGAATGTCTTTCACTTCACCCGCCAAGACACCCGCTTGAATCGCTGCACCAATTGCAACCACTTCATCCGGGTTCACGGTTTGGTTGGGATCTTTACCCAATACCCGCTTAACCACCTCTTGTACCGCCGGCATCCGGGTAGAACCCCCGACTAAGACAATCTCATTGATAGCACTCTTGTCAATTTTGGCATCACGTACCGCATTCTCAACCGGGATGCGACACCGATCAATTAAGTCTGCACAGAGTTCTTCAAACTTCGCCCGAGTCAAGGTCATATCCAGGTGCTTGGGACCTTCCTGGGTAGCGGTAATAAAGGGGAGGTTGATTTCAGCTTGGGTAACGCTGGAGAGTTCAATCTTGGCTTTCTCCGCCGCTTCCGTTAACCGTTGCAGGGCTTGCTTGTCTTTGCGTAAATCAATTCCTTCGGATTTCTGGAATTCAGCGGCGAGGTAATCAACAATTTTCTTATCGAAGTCGTCACCACCTAAGTGAGTGTCACCGGAGGTAGATAATACTTCAAAGACACCATCACCGACTTCCAGGATGGATACGTCAAAGGTTCCACCACCCAGGTCAAAGACTAAAATTGTTTCGTTGCTCTTCTTGTCTAAACCATACGCCAGAGACGCCGCTGTGGGTTCGTTAATAATCCGCAACACTTCAACGCCAGCAATCTTACCCGCGTCTTTTGTGGCTTGACGCTGGGAGTCATTGAAGTACGCCGGAACCGTAATCACGGCTTGAGTCACCGTTTCGCCCAGGTACTTACTGGCGTCATCGACGAGCTTCCGTAGCACTTGAGCCGAAATCTCTTCCGGTGCAAACTGTTTGCCTTGAGAGGGACAATCCAGTTTAACGTTATCGCCAACTTTGAGGACTTTATAAGAGACTTCGGTAGCTTCATTGGTCACTTCGCTATGTCTACGCCCAATGAAGCGTTTGACCGAGTAGAACGTATTTTCCGGGTTCATCACCGCCTGACGTTTGGCGATTTGACCCACGAGGCGATCGCCGTTTTTGGCATACGCCACAACTGAAGGGGTTGTACGTCCGCCTTCTGCGTTAGCAATCACGGTGGGTTTACCCCCTTCCATGACGGCTACGCAGGAGTTTGTTGTACCTAAATCAATTCCAACTACTTTTGCCATAAGAGTGTTCCAAGTTCGCTTAACTACAAATACTGGTGAAGTCGGGGAGCGTGACTGTTGAACCGTAATCCGGTTCAATCAGCAGCCAATGTGAGCTTCAATATCATTGGTTCGGCTACCAATCTCTATACTGAACGCGGTTAGCCTGTCTCATGAAGGGGGGGTTCCCGAACCTGAGATGGGACGGTTCGATCTGGTGATTGCTTGTTCCAGTCGCTATCCCAATTACCAATCATCAACTTAACGTTGTGTTGATTTCTTTCGCTGTGTCTAATGTAGGAAACTCTGTGGACTAAAGGTTTGGGGCGAACCGTAATCCATCAGTTGTGTTTGCCGTCTGTTACTCTGTTCAGCCATCTGTTCCCTGTCGTTGCTGGCAAACCTTAGTCTTAAGTACAACCCAGGACTCAGTGTTGAAGTATTTGATTTTTATCAAAATATTGGGCTATTATATAAGATTATTTTAGAAGCAATCCCCGATTTTTTGTCTCCTA
Organism: uncultured Coleofasciculus sp.; assembly: GCA_964574085.1. Lineage (GTDB taxonomy): Bacteria > Cyanobacteriota > Cyanobacteriia > Cyanobacteriales > Coleofasciculaceae > Coleofasciculus. Next base: position 460 of record CAZNNK010000557.1, on the reverse strand, counting down.
GAGAGCTTCTAAATAGCCGATTTCTGGATAAACCCTGCTTACAATTGCACGGAAAAAAGGAATTCTGTGTCTAGTAGAATCTTGTGGGGTTAACGGCGGTTAGCAAGTTTCATCATCCAGGTGATTAAATCGGGAAACCATCGATAGGTTTGGGTGGCGATAACTGTCGGTCCAACCACAACCTCTGAACGCTGATGCTGGAGAGCATCCCAAATCCCTTGGGCAATGTCCTCGGGTTGACTCACCAGCGGCGATTGTAAAACCTGATTCATTTGTTGACGGCGAGACTCGACTTCAGAGTCATCCTCACCCCGAAACATCGCCCGTTCCATAAAGCTGCTTTTAATGACGCCGGGATGAACGACGCTGACAAAGATACCTTTAGGTTCTAATTCTAAGCGTAGGGATTCGGTCAAACCTGTAACGGCATACTTACTAGCACAATACGCCGTCATTTCAG
>CAZNNK010000556.1:142-4923 GCA_964574085.1 uncultured Coleofasciculus sp. | reverse complement strand
CTTGTCTCCACCCTAAAATAAAAAACCTACACCTGTTAGCTCACCCCATCTCCCCATCTCCCCATCTCCCCAATACTTATTCAGCAGCCCCTACTTATTCCCCGGTTCTTGCCAAAAAACAATGGAATCACTTAAGGGTTGAACTTGAGTTCCTGGATAATAAAACTTGAGAATATCTTCCCCTGACCAACCGAGATTTGCTAAATTATAGGAACCATATTGGCTCAAACCCACGCCATGTCCAAAGCCACCACCAACATAAGCATAACCCTTAAGCGTTTTATCCTCTTGATTACCACTGTAAAGGGGTTCTAGGTAAAATAGGGTACTGCGTGGTGGATAAAAGGCGCTACGAATTTCATTTTTCTGGAGTTCAACCACACCCTGATCCGTTTGCACATTTAGCTGGAGAATGCGTCCGGCGGGCGATCGCTTGACGACTTGCATCTGTTGGATGGTGGTAAACTCGGCTAGGGGATGTTTGATTCGTTCCAGGTAGCGCCGCAAGTCTTTCTGAATCTGTTCCAGGGAGTTTTCTACCCGCCACCGGAAGGGGGATCGACCACTTTCATTGAACCCTTTTTTCAAGGTAATGAATTCGCGAAAGTGTTGTTCATTCCCTAATGGCTTCTCCGATAAATCCCAAATTGGCTGGGGTGAGTCAATCACGGCTTTTAAATACGGACGTTCTGACCCATTCCAGGAATCACTAAAGGGCGCGGTGACACCGCCAGAGGTGGAGGAATATAAGGCGTCTACCAGCTCATTATTATAGGTTAAGACTAACCCTTGAGTTTTGGCGATCGCACGGTCAGCCGTAGGAACAGTACCAGTGAGTCCCCGATAGACTTGGCAATGGGTATCGGCACAGAGTTGGTAATCATCAGCGGTAAACCGACGCAGATTGCGAAGGGCGTAGGTGCGAGCAATAATGGTTTGGGCTTCTACAGCCGCATAGGGGGCGCCGGGTCCAATTTCATGGGGGACAACACCGCGCAGATAGGTTTCTAAGGGAACGTCATTCACCAGGGTATACGTCCCGTAAGCATTGGGTTGGATTTTCAGACTTCCCCCATACAGACGCGGGTTGCGCCTATTTTCACCACGAGTGACCTGGATTAAATCATTCTCCGAGTCAATTTCTATCCATTGGCGATTATAGCGATAGCCATCGACCACAAACGACACTCGCGGCACTTGGGGTAGGACTTGACTTTCCAGTCGAACTGTGTTATGTCCTTGAGCCTGTAGACTTTGTAGTAACAGGCGTCGCAGCAGGGGCGTCTGATAGACATCCCGTTTCGCCCAAACTTGCCACCGTTCCGGCTGTGCCACTTCCACCTGAATCCCCCGTGAACGCCATTGATTCGCTGCATCTTCGGCGGTTTCAAAGGTGGCGTGATCGCTGAGAACTAAATGTTCAGCTAAAACAGGTTGGGATAAGGGTTGCATCGCCACTTCCAGCGTCACCTTGTCGGTTTCCAGGGTTTGGGGTTGCATATTTCCTGCCAAAAACCGCAAACTCAAGCGATCGCCTGGTGTAGCTTTTAGGGTCAGTTCATCGGTGGGTTCTGAGCCAAAACGTTGCACCACACCCACTTTCAGATCGACATCCTCGGCGTGAGCTGCCATATTACCAGAGAATCCCCAAAAACACAAGGCGATCGCCCAAGCTTTCAGGACAGTGGGGATTGATGATTGGAGATTGGTGATGGAGGAAGATTTTCTGGTCTGCATAATACCAATTTACTTGGGTTGGTTGGGTTGAGGAACAGAACCCAACTGATTATTTCAGTATGGATACAGCAGTCAGGGCGGGTTTCGTTACATCCGGATACTTTCCTAAACGATAGTAGTATAGCGGTTGCCATTAAGGTTAGGACATGGTGAACGGCTGAAACGGCGAAGTATCAATAATCAACCTTCTGCCTTCTGCCTGCTGCGATAAAACCCGCCCCTACACACTCACGCCTCACTACCACTAAACAAGACTTCACCCTGAATCATCCGTTGGGCTGCATCGAGTAGCACATCTTCCAGATAGGGTTTGGTAAAGTAACCACTCGCGCCAAGTTGTGCAGCCATTTGCCGATGTCGTTTTGCCCCACGCGAGGTGAGCATGGCGATGGGTAACTGGCTGAGATTCTCATCTTTCTGGAGTCGAGAGAGGAGTTCTAATCCATCCATTCTCGGCATTTCAATATCGCAGAATATGATATCACAGGGTAAACCTGACCGCAGTTTATCCCAGGCTTCTTGACCATCGCGGGATTGTTCCACCCGATAGCCTGCTTTGGAGAAGGTCATTGACAGGAGTTCCCGGACAGTAATCGAGTCATCCACAATCAGAACCAGTGGCTCATGGGGCGTTTCTGGGGCTTCCTCAATTCCTGCACCTTCGCTGTCCCCTCTCGACCAAATCGTCACGCTGTCTTTCCGCAGGCGTCCACTGGCGAGGTCTATCAGTTCTAACACATCAGCAATGGGCATGATCCGACCATCTCCTAAGACGGTCGCCCCAGCAATGCCAATGGGTTTCGGCGGAGGACCTTCGAGTTGTTTAATCACAATTTCCTGTTCCCCTAAGACCTGATCCACTTCGATGGCAATGAATGTCCCAGAACTGCGTAGCACCACAATTGAGACCAGGTCGTCTTCTCGCTTACCCCCATAAACATTACCCCGACTAATTGAACGGTTGTAGGAGAGCAAATCACTCAGGGGTTGCACCGAGAGTAATGTGTCCCGCCAGGAGACCCCGACTTGACCGTTGGCATCTTTTTGTAAGCGATCCTGAGGCACATCAAACATATCTTCTACCCCATCCATAGGGAAGGCAATGCGAGCGCGATCGCTCAGACAACATAGGGCTTTACAAATACTCAGGGTTAAGGGGAGACGAATGGTAAAGGTTGTGCCTTTTCCTAACGCCGAATCAATGTAGATGGCACCCCGAATTTCGCTCAAACTGGTGCGAACCACATCCATCCCCACACCCCGTCCGGCGAATTCACTGGCTTCGTCTTTGGTACTAAAACCGGGGTGGAAGAGAAAGTCATATAACTCTGTATTGGTTAGGTTTTTCGCCTCGGCGGGGGTGAGTAGTTTCTTCTCAATTGCTTTGCGTTTAATTCGTTCTGGGTCAATACCCGCGCCGTCGTCAGTAATCGCAATCACCGTTTGGTTTCCTTGGTGGAACGCTCGCAGGCTAATTTGACCGACAGCCGGTTTACCGATCGCTTGCCGTTCCTCTGGGGATTCAATGCCATGGGTCATGGCATTATTGACCAAGTGAGTTAAAGGATCATACAGGTGTTCCAGGATCATTTTGTCGAGCAAGGTTTCTCGACCGTCCACTTGCAGTTGGGCTTCCTTGTTTAACTTGATCGAAATTTCCCGCACCGGACGAGTTAAACGGTCAGCCGCATTCGCAAACGGTACCATGCGCGATCGCGTCAGTCCTTCTTGGAGTTGCGTGGTCACTTGTCGCAAGTTGCGAGCCACCTGATCGGTTTCATCGACCAAGAATTCCACGTCAGACGCCGACTCTCGGACTTGCACGATTAACTCAATCATCTCTTGGGAAAGTAAATGGAAGCCAGTAAAGCGATCCATTTCCAAGGGGTGATAGTCCTCCGGCGATTCAGAATCCGAATCCGCATCCGCATCCGAATTTTTTGGTGCAGGTGCAGTATTCTCTGACCCAAACAAAGAACGAGAGCGCTGTTGACTTTGACTACTGGCTAACAGAGAACTTTCCAGCAGCGATCGCTCATACAAATCCCGCATCCGCGCCCCGACATCGCTCAAGGCTGAGACTTGATGCTGTAAATTATCCAAGAATTGCCGCAGACGTTCTTGATCCTGTTCTAAACTATTACGGCTCACCACCAGTTCTCCCACCAAGTTATTGAGACTATCCAGGTGCTTAACCGGAACTCGCATCGTCTGCTCAAATATCCGAGGCGGTCGCCGACTGGGTAAGGGGGCGGTTTGTCGTGAACCTGTATTGGTTGTGGCTGGACCTCCTATGGATTTATCAGCATCTTGGAGGAGGGCTTCCAACTCTTTATCTATATCTAGGTCATCTTTAGTGTGAGATTGGGGAGTTTGAGCTACCTCTTGAGTTGCTTCCTGGTCGCCTAAGAGGGATTCTAAATCCTCCAACGACTCGGTTTGTGAGGGAGTATCAGCCAGCATTGCGTCTAATTCAGCAAACTCATCGCTGCTTTCACGGGGTAATGTTGCTGAGGTTTCCCCATCCAGCATTGCTTCTAAGTCAGCAAACTCATCCCCGCTTGCACTGGGTAATGTTGCTGAGGTTTCCCCATCCAGCATTGCGTCTAAGTCAGCAAACTCATCCCCGCTTGCACTGGGTAATGCGGCTGAGGTTTCCCCATCCAGCATTGCTTCTAAATCAGCAAACTCATCCCCGCTTTGTCGGGGTGCATCCAAATTCCATTCGGTTTCTGCCAGAGTTGCTGATGAAAAATCATCGTCAACCGTCGCTTCTTCTAGACTAAAAAGTTCGTTTAGGTCTTCGTCCGATGGGGTTTCTGGGATGTCCCAATCCCCAAATAGATCGGCGGCGCTGTCCGATGTTTCCGCCTGTGGTGTCTGTGGAGACTCATCGGTTAACCAATCTTCGTCTAATTCCTCTACCTGGGCGCTTGGGGTTGTTTCTTCTTCCTCAGCAAATAAGTCATCTAAGTCTTCGTCCGGTGCTGTTTCTGGGATGTCCCAATCCCCAAATAGATCGGCGGCGCTGTCCGATGTTTCCG
>CAZNNK010000555.1:0-4934 GCA_964574085.1 uncultured Coleofasciculus sp. | reverse complement strand
ACGGCTTTGCCTTCTTCGATTTCTCGCTCTACGCCGTAGGCTTTGCCATCAATAGTCGTTTCAGCAATCTGTAATGCTTCTTGAAGCGTTATCTTTGACCTCTGTTGCGTTTTAACCGCTTTAGCATCAACTTTACCACCTTCGGGCGCTTGCCCTGTATTTTCGGGTTCTGCACTATCGCTGCTGGCTCCAGCAATTTGCCAAGGGAGGCGATTATCAATCGCCAATTTCCCCAAAATGCTCCCCAGTATGACAACTGAGAGACCTACAGCAAGTAGACTCTTCTTGGAACTAATCACGGCATCAAACTCTCTAGCGTTAATTGTATGCTGAAAAATAGCAAGCAAAGAAAACTCTAAGCGACAATTGTCAAGAACTTGGCAAGGTTTATAAGCGTTAATTATTTCCTGACTTGCTCTACCAACTGGAGAAGCTCGGCACGAAGGAAGCAGTGTATAGTATTTCGGCAATCTGACAAAGAACTCCAGAAGCCCTGACCTTAGTGACATCCTCTCATTTAATTGAACTGACTGCTGTTTACTGGGAACAATTCGATACTGATAATTCAGCTTAAAATTGTCTTTGCTTCGCTTCAAAAATGTCACCTCCCTGCACTATACTAGCATAGTTGAAGTGTTAATTATGGGGGATAAATCCTTCTCACGCTTCGATTCATCTCAACGCTTGCGTCGAAGATTATGGCGTGAGGCTTCTTGCCGAGTCAGCTAAAATACTGGGTGACTTCGGCTAAACATCCAAAGGTGCGATGTTGGGCAGTACGCGGCATTGCCTGCTACTGGCGTACAGAAACTGATACACTAGCATTGCTCAAGCACTAGATAGCTTCGGCTAAACATTCAGAGGTGCGAAGTCAAGTAATACAGACATTGCCTGGTACTGGGAGGCAGAGCTTGAATTATTTTAAAAATCCAAAATCAAAAATCCCAAAGGGAGGATGCACCATGAAATCGCAACTTCAAGAAGCAATCAACCTTGCTCAATCACTCTCACGAGCAGAGCAGATTGAACTACTAAAAATACTATCCACAATTATTCAAAAGACCCATGCCCTAGAAACTCAAGCCACACCAGAAGATGAAAATACAGACTTCTCAGCAGAAAGCTTTCGCAAATCTTGGCAGCAAGCTGTGACTGGACAAACCCTACCCATTTCTCAGCTCTGGGAGGGAATTGACGTTGACTGACGCTTCCTTAGTCGAAGTGCGGCTGACTTCTGAGTTTTAGCGAACAATAAAGATAGGAAATTTACTATGACCTCACAACTTCAACAAGCGATTCAGATTGTTCGCTCGTTATCACCGATTGAACAACTAAAATTACTGCAAGTTCTATCGGAGATTCTTCAACAAACAAATTATTTTGAAGAACAAAATAAATATTTTTGGGTATCTCGCTCCATTAATGAATTGATTGAGGAACAGCAGCCTCCAACAGTTTCAGATATCAGTTCACTAGGCGTTGATTTTTGGGACAGCGAGGAGTCAACGGATGAGTTCCTGTCATTTCTGCATCAGCAGCGCAGCGTTGAACCACTTGAAACTCTATGAGTGTCCTTCTGGTAGATACTGACGTAGTATCCTTCATCTTTAAGCAAGATAGCCGTGCCGCAGACTATGCAGCAATTTTGCAAGGTAACCAACTGGCGCTCTCCTTCATGACAGTCGCTGAACTTTTTCAATGGGCTGCAATCCGCAACTGGGGCAAATCCAGAACTGAACGACTTGAGCAATCATTAAGTAACTATCTCATCATTCCAGTTGATATCGAACTGTGTAGATGTTGGGGTAACTTACGGTCACAGTTACAGCTCATTGGAAGACAGATCTCTGCTCAAGATGCCTGGATCGCAGCAACCGCACTCCGTCACGATATTCCACTCGTCACTCATAATGCAAAAGACTTTTCAGGAATTCCAAGCTTAGATATTCGTACATATTCATAGAAAAGATTTTACTCATCCCAAAATTAATGCTGATGAATGGGCAAACAAACTGCGAAACAACTACCCCGTCCTAATTCACTGGTGAGTGTAATTTTACCCCCGTGGTTCTGGGCAATGCCTTGAGCGATCGCTAATCCCAACCCAAACCCACCAGCTTGGTAAGAACGAGCCTGATCTGCCCGCCAAAACCGCTCGAAAATATGTTCGATATATTCTGGTGCAATTCCAATCCCTGTATCTTCCACGCTGACGGTGAGGCGATCGCTCTCACGTTCAGCCTGAACTTTGACAACGCCTCCTGCTGGAGTGTAGCGCAGAGCATTATCAATTAGATTAGTAAATAATCGAGTCAACTGAATCGTATCCCCCTTCACCCATAACTCGTTTTGGAGTTGAGCCTGCAAATGAATCTGCTTGGCTTCAGCCGGAAGCCGATACAGATCGAGCAGATGCTCTAGGAGAAATCGGAGATTGACGAGTTCTTCTTTTTGAAACGCTTTGCGATCCGTTCGAGCTAGCTGTAGCAAATTCTCAGTGAGTGCCGTCAACTGAGTTGAAGCACTCTCAATGGCGTGGAACTTCTCAGCATCTAAATCCCGCATTCCCTCTGGATACTTCAGTGCCACAGCTGCATTGGTTTTAATCGCCATGAGTGGACTGCGGAGTTCGTGGGAGGCATCCGACGTAAAGCGCTGGAGTCGTCGAAAACTTTGCTCAATCGGCTGCATAGCCTGACGAGTCAGCCAAATTCCCCCAATTCCACTCAACGCTAACGCCATCATCACACCAACTCCAAGTCCCAAATCCAAGCTCCGCAGTGTGTTATTGAGGTCTTGAGTAGACTCACTAACTCGTGTATAACCAATAAATATATCTTTGGCGTAGTCTTTAACCGGGAGGGTAAAGCCCTTGGCTGGATACGGAGCGATCTGCCTCTGAATTTTGTGTTCTGGGCTAAAGGGCAGCGTTAAAACATAGTCGCCCTGTTCATCTAGGAGGTTCCCTTCATAGTCAAACCATTGAATTGCCTGGTTAGAAGCCACCAAACGCTCATTATCAACTTCTATCTCCCCATCTTCAAGTTCAAGTTCGAGAGCAGCAGCTCTAGCAAGGGTTTCCAGTCTATGTGTCAATTGTCGGTCGAGGTTGCGAGTGAAGGTGATGCGAACTGCGATCGCAAACATCCCCAAGATGACCGTCAGTACGGCAAGATAGGACAATAGCAGCCGATATCGGATTTTCTGAAACACTAGAATCGGAATCTCTATGATTACTTAATTTTTTCGCAGGCGATACCCCACACCATAGACAGTTTCAATCAGCTTGTCTCTACATCCAGCCGCCTTCAATTTCTGACGTAGGTTGGTAATGTGGGTTTTCACGGTATTCTCACCAGAGGCGCGATCAAATTCCCATAGCTTATCAAGCAGCATCGTGCGAGTGAATACCTGACCTGAATTTTGCAACAGGTACTTTAGGATTAAGTACTCCTTGGGCGTTAAATCCAGAGGGTTCCCAGCGTAAGTTACAGTATGGCAAGCGGGATCGAGCGTTAATTTCCCCTGCCTCAAGACAGGCTGTCGCATCTGGGGGGGACGACGGAGCAAGGCACGAATACGCGCCGCGAGTTCTTCAAGTTCAAAAGGCTTGACCAAGTAATCATCTGCGCCAGCATCCAGCCCAATAATTTTATCTGTGGTTGTGTCTTTAGCAGTTAGCATCAGCACGAAACCCAGATAGTCAGAAGCACGTAAGCGTTTGCAAAGCGTTATGCCGTCTAGACTGGGTAGCATCAAGTCTAGCAAGATTAAATTATATTCAGCGGTTTGGGCATAGTTCCAGCCCTCTATACCGTCTGATGCAATTTCAACCACATAACGTTGATGTCTTAAATCTTCGGCTAAAGGTCGAGCAACGCGATCATCGTCTTCTACCAATAAGATTCTCAAGGCTTTTTACCTCCTGACTAGATTGGAGTGACGGCTCTAACACGGCGAGTTGGTCTATGCCTCGCCGCTTCTATTATTTCATTATTCACATCGGGCGCTTGGGAGATGGTGTTATTGCCTTCAACTGGATACCAAAGTAAATCTCCGGCGACAAAGACATTAGGATCATCTTTAAATAAAGCATCACAGCCTCCTTGGATTTTGGTAATCCATTGATATTGAAGGGTGCTGTCTGCCATCGGTTTACCATCACTACAGGGATAAATAATTTCTTCTTTGGCAAGTATCCTACTATTAGGTGTTAGATTTATGAAATATTACTCCAGTTGTACTGGGCATTGGGCTTCCCGTACATAATAAGCCCTCGATTATGGGCTATGGGCGCACGCCGTGGGATGGGCGCACGCCGTGCGCCCCTACAAACGGGACGTTTGAATTTAGTCTAAACTCCAGTCAAAGACTATCTGCCCAAAAAGACATGACATTAGCGAATGTACGAATTATCTTGGTTGAACCCGCAGGTGCTTTGAACATCGGATCAGTTGCCCGGGTGATGAAAAATATGGGGTTGAACCAGTTATGGTTAGTCAATCCTCATTGTAATCCGAGTGGATCAGAAGCGCGGCAGATGGCGGTTCATGGTGTCGATGTTTTAGAATCAGCCCAACAGGTGGCAACGTTACCGGAGGCGTTACAGGGATGTCAACGGGCGATCGCAACCACTGCCCGTACTCGTCATTTGCCGACGACTCTGGAACCGCCACGCTTGGCATTACCCTGGTTATTGGCGGAGAATATCACCTCTGCCCTAATTTTTGGACCCGAAGATCGGGGGTTAAGTAATGATGAACTCAACTATGCCCAGCGATTTGTCTGTATCCCCGCTAATCCAGAGTATCCCTCGTTAAATTTAGCTCAGGCGGTGGCAGTTTGCTGTTATGAACTGTTTCAACTTACCTTACCCTCTCGCCCATCTGCCTCATCTCGCCCACCTGCCTCATCGTCCCCCGCTGCGGGGGATG
>CAZNNK010000554.1:0-4940 GCA_964574085.1 uncultured Coleofasciculus sp. | reverse complement strand
CCCCGCCCACCGACAGGTTTTGGGTTTTTCTTTCCTAGCAGCCAGGAAAAATGGGGGAGACTCTTGCCTATCGAGTGTAACCTGAGACGTTCTCGGGCTAGGTCTGGAAAATACGAACGCTTGATTGGCTGTACTTCCAGAATGCGCTAAACTGTGACTTGCCTCAAGCAGTAAAATAGGGAACAGGAGGCTGACACTCAATCGTCGTTTATTCATTTTTTCCTACAAATTGCTAGATTGATGTGAGGATGGCGATTGCTCTTCCATCGGTTTTCTATGCAATATTCTGGACGCCTGACCCGAAATCAGGATAATATATGGGTTTAATCGGGAATCAGGAACAATCTGTTAAGAAATTTAACAAAACTCGCGATCGCACATAAAATCCAAGACCTAATCGCGAGTAATAGACAGAGACTGACCCCTGTTTGGCGTTGAGTTAAACCGAGGCGTCCGGTCTAAACAGTCCTTAAATAACACGAGTTAAAATAGTAGCTATGAAAAATTCTTTAGCAGCGGTTATGGGTACGCCACGTCGCACGTTCCACAAATTTACTCCCGTGCTTCTCAGTGTAGCGCTGTGTTGGACAACACTGGCTTGTCAGGATGCAACCAACTATTCTCAGTCTGTGGGGCGGGACGCCAACACCGTATCGTCTTATGTTCAACTGGCGAATGGGAAGTATCCTCTCCAGCAAGTGACCTACAATGACGCCAATGGGCAGTATACCTTATTTTTAATGAACTCTACGCCCCCGGTGTACAGTACGACGAACCCGCAAATGATACCTCTGACGCCACAGGAACTCAATGCTGGGAAACAAAGTTATCTGCAAATGTGGAATAACCAAGCGGTTTTGCATTTGAGTCCGGATTTTCAGATTGAATATGTCCACGCGGTTACTGAAGGTAGTGGTAACGATGAAGTGGTAATTGTGCGTGAAGAATCAACCTACTGGCAACCCTTTGAGAGTGAGGGGGAGATTGAAATTGAACTGGAATTTAATTCCCCTCGGTATTATGTTCCACCTCCCTATCGATCGGGTCAAGTGCTGTATAGTGGCTATCATGCCTCAAGTTATGACCAAGCGGTCGCTAAGTATAAGACCCACCACAATACACCACCGCTTGCGGTGCGGAATAATCAGTTACGCACATCGGGAGTCTTACGGAAGTCAACCACGAGTCAAACCACGACTCCGAGAACCTCACCTGCATCCACGACGCCAACGTCAACCCATAAATCCACAACGCATCCAGCTACACCAGGAACCACGAACCCAGCCACAACCACTCATTCTGCACCAACATCGACGGGTTCCTCAACGAGTTCCTCCCCGTCTTCATCAAGTAGCAAAACTACGGGTTCGGGTTATGGAAGTAGTAATTTAAGACAGTCTAGCCAATCGAAACCTAAGCCCAGTTCATCCCGAAATCGTTCTTCGGGTTTTGGCAGTAGTAACAGTCGGTCTTCTGGGTCGAAGAAGAAACGTTGATTGTCTCTTATGGCAATTGCATTTGAGAGGTTGAATCCCCAGAATTATAGCGGTTCTCTTGTACTAAGGATACAGACAAATGTAGGGGTGCAAAGCTTGCGCCCACACCGAAGTACTAATTATGGATAATGATTTAGTTTTATTTCTGGTAGGTGTTAGCTTTCTAATCCTCTATTTAGTATTCTCGGCGCTAACTGAGATGGGGACAAAGCTTCCCTGGAAAAAATAATCAGCCATCAACGGTAACTCTTGGGTGTGAAAGGTTTTTTATCTTGTTTCTTTCTGGTTATAGGAATCAATTTCATTATCAATTGTCTCCGCTATAGTTTTGAGGATTTCCACGTCCTTCATTTCCGCTAATATCCCATAAGTTCCTTGTCTAAAATTCCGGGTAATAATTGGATAATAGGGAGTTTTCGGACGGGGTTTAGCCGATTCTAGTATCTGTTGATAAAGAAGATAAAGTTGACCTTGTTCGTCATAAAACACACTGCCTTTGGCTGCGGTTTTTCGAGCTGGTATTAAACCCGTTCTGTCGGAAATCAGGCGTAAATTATCAGATTTAAGCATAAAAATGATAAAGTCGATCGCCGCTATTTTATTTGGACAGCTTTCGGAAATTGCCCAAGCCCATGTTCCCATCCCAACCACGATGTTTTCACCAAATTTTGGCATAGGGATAAGCACTAAATTGTCTTCTCCAATTGCGGCTTTAGCGTATTCATATTTCCAAGTTCCCACATAACTTAATGCGGCTTCACCTTTTTCAAAAGAATCCTTATCTTCTGAACCGGCTAGATACCCATTCCTCATCCAACCTTGAAGCTTTTTAAAGATATTGGTTGTCAGTTGACTATCCAATGTTCCAGTCGCTCTGTAATTGGTTCTATCGACGATATCTCCACCGTAGCTTTGGAGAATTGGCAAAAATCCATAGGTTAACCATTCACTATTGGAACCGTAGTGTAATTGAATGTTCATTGGTGGTCCCGATGTGACTTGTTTTAAAGCTTTGAGAGCATAAATAAATTCCGCTTCACTCCAAGCTCTATCTAGGTTTTCTGGGATCTTAATTGTCGGCTTGTTTTCTTGGATAAGCTTCTGATTTGCCTGATCAATTAATGCTTTATTTCCCCACAATCCTAATCCCACATCATAAAGTCCAATTAAATAAAAATTATTTTGATAGGTTCCTTGTTCAAGGATGGAAGGAATTAGATCAGTTTTGATGGTAGCGGGAAGATTTATCGGCGCTAACCATCCTTTTTCAATATATTCATAGCTCAGGGGAGCATCCACTTCAAACACACAAGGTAAGTTGCTATTTTCTCCTTGCTGCTTGATAAATTCATTCCAATTTTGACTCGGTTTTATTTCATAGTCTACTGGGATTTTGGTTTGCTGATTATACTCGTGAATGATTGCTTCATAGACTTCATTCCGTTTGGCTCTCACACTGCCAGTTTCTTGAGTTTTGGTAAACCATACGTTTAGAGTGTCTTGGTTCAAACTGTGAGCAGGTGAGGGGGAAGTATCAGCGAAAGTTAATGATTTATCCTCCATGGTTGTAACAAGTTTGGACAGTTGGTCTTGCAGTAGCCAAAAACTCAGACCTATTGATAAAGCTATAGCTATCTTGTTTAAGCGACTGGGCAGCATAAAAACTTTTTGGATTTCGTTTTTTCCTAATTAGGACTATAGACAATTCACTCTCAAAAGTCAATATTTAGTCAATTATTGTACATTGATTGATTTTTCATGTCTATAGCGTTTTCAAATTAGATGTGTATCTAGATTGCCTTTTCTTTGCTTTCAAAAAAACTTCCCTATTTTATCCCCTCACCACAACATTTATTCAACACCCCCTAATTACAATTTGGCTTAAGCGCTTCAAAATTTTGAGAACGCTGTACAAATCTCCAGGGTTGCGAGTCGCTAACAAGTTTGATGTCGCGTATTTGGGATAGTCTTCCTGAACACATTTGACAAATATGAACGTTCCTCCACTGGTAATCATGCCATAGCTAGGTTTTTCTGGATTGGGATTTCCTAGCATATACGCCAGCATTTGGGCAAGTCCAGCTTCAATGGAATAGGAGGCTCGTTTCGACTCGATAACCATGACCCAAAGCTGGTTTTTCAAGACTAATGTATCAATTCTGCCCCTGATAATTACGCCATCATCTTCCTCGACAATATCAATGGATTGTTCTGATTTAACGTAAAAGGGAGCCAGATAAAAATCACCGATAAAGAGAATAGGGTCTAAGACAGCCATTCTCACCACATCCTCTAATAAGGGTGGATAGTTAAGCAGATTGAGATAACCCGCTTTTACTTTGTCTAATTGTTGTTTGTCGAAATCAGATAGCTCGGGTAAATCTTCCTGCCACTCTGGAAAAAATAGGTTATATTCAACCAGTTGGAGTCCATAGTTTTCGATGAGATAACGTAAGTCTATATCTTGGGGTTGAATGATTTGTACCATAACGAGTTGGTGACATTTATTGTTTGTTTCCCGTTCTATAATACCCGTCGATGGAATCTAATCTTTTAAGTAGGTGGACATATTATGTCACGCTGCGAACTAGAATAATGGTACTCTTCACCCGTCGCGCGATCGCTTCCGGTATATTCTCCTGAATCATTAGCTGTAATAGCCCTTCTCGACTTGCGCCTAAAACCACGACATCGCATAATTGGTCATTGGCGATATAAACCACCGCATCAGAGACCTCACTGGCGCGAATGGGAATCCGGCGAATCCGACCCTCTATTTGTCCCTTTAAAAAGTCGCTGGCTTCTTCTATGGCGGTTGTATCCGTAATCGTATCTTCTGGATCAAAGACTTGGCATAATCGAATATCGGGTGGCTTACTACTTAAGGGAATTAGCGCTGGCAGAAATTCCAAAGCGCGTTGCGAATTCGGACCGCCTGCGATGGGAATCAACCAACGTTGAAAGAAGGGAGGAATATAAGGCGGATGCATCATTTCACCCAATTTCACGACCATCACATCACAGGGCGCTTGTCGAATTACCCCATCCACTACCCCGCCAAAAATGCGCCCAGGGTTTGAGGTTGAGCCTTTCCACCCCATTATCATCAAATTAATATGTCGCTCTTTGATGGTGTCTAGAATCGCTTGCGTAATATCCTGACTTACTCGTATTTGAGTGTGAACAGGTATATTCCAATCTCGTCCCCACTTTTCCGCCTGACGTAATAACCGACGACTTTTTAGGGTTGTTACTGGTGTTTCGGCGGGAGACGTGCTGCGGGAGACGAGAATCACTTGTAAACATTCCAATTCATAATCGCGATCGCGGGCGATGGCGGCGGCGAGTTTGACTAATATCGGGGCGGTTTGGGGATTGGCGATGGGAACTAATAACCGTCCTCGTCCCGTTTCTGGCGATCGGGTTTGATACACCACATAAGAG
>CAZNNK010000553.1:0-4943 GCA_964574085.1 uncultured Coleofasciculus sp. | reverse complement strand
GCTCTTTGAGAGCGGCTATTCCCCAAACGTTAGCCTATATGCTAAATAACCCAAATCCAGAGCCACCGATTTTTGCTTTATTGACCAATGGGGATAACTTTGCTTTTGTCAAATTAATTCAACAAAATACACCCCAGTACGCTCTCTCTGACCAGTTTACGCTGTGGAAACGTAAGAATGAACTCTATAACGTGCTGAGTATCCTTAAAAAATTAAGTCAACTGATGAATTAGGAATCACAAATTTAAATTCCCTATTCCTTGGCAAATGACATAAGACAAATGACGATCTATTAACTATGTCTCATCGTCCCATTTACCTGGATAACCACGCTACCACCCCCATGGATGAACGGGTGCTAGAGGCAATGCTGCCCTATTTTAGAGAACATTTTGGCAACCCTTCCAGTATCAGCCACGCTTACGGTTGGGAAGCAGAAGCGGCGGTGAAACAAGCACGACAAACTCTAGCTGACGCTATCCACGCTACACCAGAGGAAATTGTTTTCACCAGTGGTGCAACAGAAGCGAATAATTTAGCGATTAAAGGAGTTGCTGAAGCCTATTTCAGTAAAGGGCGTCATATTATTACCCTCCCAACCGAACATCGGGCGGTGCTTGATCCTTGTACTTATTTACAAAACTTAGGATTTGAGGTGACGCAGCTTCCCGTTCAAGGGGATGGACTACTCGACGTAACCCAACTGGAAAAAGCGATTCGTCCCGATACAATTTTAGTCTCGGTGATGGCAGCCAATAATGAAATTGGCGTATTACAATCCCTAGCTGAGATTGGGGAACTATGTCACCAGCATCAGGTACTCTTCCATACCGACGCCGCCCAAGGGATTGGTAAAATCCCCTTGGATGTCCAGGATATGAATATTGACCTAATGTCCCTAACTGCCCATAAGCTTTATGGTCCCAAGGGCATTGGGGCGCTTTATGTCCGCCGCCGTAACCCTAGAGTTAAGTTAGCCTCTCAAATTCAGGGAGGGGGACAAGAACGGGGACTTCGTTCGGGTACTCTCTACACACCGCAAATCGTTGGCTTTGCCAAAGCGGTGGAACTGGGATTAGCTGAACAAGCGTCCGAATCTCAACGCCTCCTCCAGTTACGGGAACGGCTGTGGAACACCCTGTCTCAGGTTGGGGGGATTCACCTAAATGGTCATCCGAGTCAGCGATTGTCAGGAAACCTTAATATTTCTGTGGAAGGGGTGGATGGTTCCGCCCTGCTGTTGGGATTGCAGCCTGTAGTCGCCGTTTCTTCGGGTTCGGCTTGCTCCTCGACTAATGTAGCGCCATCCCACGTCCTTTTGGCACTGGGACATTCAGAATCCCTAGCTCATGCTTCGATTCGGTTGGGTATCGGGCGCTGTAATACAGCCGAGGAAATCGATACCGTTGCTCAGCACGCGATCGCGACCATTAAGTCCCTACGTCAAGCTCAAACCTCTAAAGCGTCGGTTGAGTAACCTGAGTTAGGATGGCTCCCCCTTCTCCCCCAGCTTCCCCAGCTCCCCCATCACCCATCACCCCATCACCCCATCCTCCCCAGCACCCGGAACCTCTTACGCTAAACTGGTAGTCTTAGCCGTTAACACTCAACAATCAAAGCAGTATAATGTAAAATTGAGAAAACAGTTGCGTACCTACAGTGACACTAGGGTTCGACCTGTGTAAACTATCTGATAGATACTGTCCGTAACTGATTCACACTTCCAGACTTTTGACTTGCACGTTACCAAACTCCAATGCTGGCTCCTTGGGCGAAGGGGCATGAATTGGCTACCTCTAGCATTGGAGACAACGTTGATCCATGAGAGTGTCAGTAGTCTTCAGTCACTCCCCGATCACGAATTCCGTTTTCATTGTAAAGCTAAAGTTTTTGCTTTTCAGAATCATAAAGGGTAGCCAAAGCAAGAGTGACCGATCAATTTTAGGTATGCGAATTAAGATTTTTAGTGGAAAAGGTAACTCAGACAAGCATTCAAGCGTCTTTCAAGCTTGGCTCGTTTGCCTGCCCTCTAAACTAATCAGCTATCTAAAATTCCAAATTAGACAAGCTTCAGTACTTGAGCGTACTGCCAAATTTTGAGGAAATTGAATGGCAAAGCAAATTATTATTGCAGAGCAATATCGGCTGGCTGCTGTCTTTTCAGAAGATCAAATCCAAGAACTTGTTGTTGCCACTGGCAGCCACCAAGTTGGTGATATTTATCTCGGCATTGTCGAAAACGTTTTACCAGGCATTGATGCCGCGTTTGTCAATATTGGCGATGCCGAACGCAATGGATTTATTCATGTCACCGACTTAGGTCCACTGCGACTGAAACGTCGCTCCGGAGCGATTACGGAACTGCTCACCCCGCAGCAAAAAGTCTTAGTCCAAGTGATGAAGGAGCCGACGGGAAATAAAGGTCCCCGGCTGACCGGAAATATCAGCTTACCCGGTCGTTATCTGGTGCTGATGCCTTATGGACGAGGGGTCAATTTATCCCGACGGATCAAGAACGAAAACGAGCGTAATCGCCTCAGAGCCTTGGCTGTGCTGATCAAACCCTCTGGCATGGGATTATTGGTTCGCACAGAAGCCGAAGGCAGAGCCGAAGAAGCGATTATGGAGGACTTGGAGTCGCTGCAACGCCAATGGGAAGCCATCCAGCAGGAGGCAACCTCGACCCGAGCGCCAGCTTTACTCAATCGCGATGATGATTTTATCCAGCGGGTTCTCCGGGATATGTATACAGCGGATGTGAATCGGATTGTGGTTGATTCCAATACTGCGGTCAAACGGGTCAAGCAGCAGTTAGTGAGTTGGAGTGGTGGCAGATCACCGGAAGGGGTTTTAATTGACCATCACCGCGATCGCCTCTCGATTCTCGATTATTTCCGCATTAATGCGGCGATTCGAGAAGCCTTAAAGCCACGAGTCGATCTGCCTTCCGGAGGCTATATCATTATCCAACCGACGGAAGCCTTAACTGTTATTGATGTCAACTCCGGTTCCTTTACCCGTTCTGCTACGGCGCGGGAAACTGTTCTCTGGACGAACTGCGAAGCGGCGACAGAAATCGCCCGCCAATTGCGCCTACGTAATATTGCTGGCGTAATCATCGTGGATTTTATCGATATGGACTCGCGGCGTGATCAATTACAGGTTCTGGAACATTTCAACAAAGCGTTGAAACTTGACAAAGCCAGACCCCAAATTGCCCAACTTTCAGAACTGGGGTTAGTCGAACTCACCCGCAAGCGCCAGGGTCAAAATATTTACGAATTATTTGGTCGTACTTGTCCAAGTTGTGGTGGATTAGGACATCTGGTGCATCTTCCGGGTGAGCCAGAACCGCAAGTGCAACAAGAGCCAGAGCCTGTTTCTCGCGTTGACATCCCCGAAACGCCGGATCTTCCCGAACCCCTGGATATCCCTGGCTTTAATGAGCCAGAGGAACTGGAACTCAATCATCCGAGTTATCAAGAACGGGGAATGGCTAATGGTACTCGCCGCCGCCGTCGTCGCCGCCTAGAGGAAGTGATCTCCAAGGAGGAACCCGCAGCGAAGAGTAATGTTCGCCCCATCCCTGTGTCCCAACGCTCCTCTGATGTGAGTGAAGACGTAGAGGGGACGAGGCGTGATAGTACATCTGTTGAACGTCCCATTGTGTCAGACTCTAGCGAACGAGTGGGCAAACCCCAGCTGGTTCGCTCGGTGGTAGATGTGGAACCACCAGAAGTGATTCAGGTGGAGATGACCCCGGAAGAACAGGATGTTTATGCCTTGATGGGTATTTCGCCGTTAGTGCGGTTAGATCGGGAGATTAGAAATCCCCGATCAGTTATGGTGTCGGTGGTGCTTCCTGGAGAAGCTGAATCGGATGCTTCTGACAATGACGCTGAATCGGATGCTTCTGACAATGACACGGATGATGATTCAGGAGAGGATACGTCTAACTCAGCGAAGGAGTCTGACTCAGAGGAGACAGAAGAGAGTTCAGACAGGGTACTGGTTACTTCTTCTGGAGAAGCCGTCGATTCAGAATCATCAACTGACTCCAGTTCAGCCAGTGAATCGGACACCAAGCCACCTTTGATTCGTCGTCGTCGCCGCCGTTCTTCAGCCAGGGAGAATGAGTAAAGATTAAAAAGATTTGGTATCATCCCCCAAGCTAGCCCCTTTCCTGGGGAAGTTGGGGGAGATGGGGATGACCAGCATCCATGAACATGGAAAATTCAGCGAACTATTGTCAACTACCTGAACTATCAGGCGATCGCAAATTGGTCGCCGGCGTGGATGAAGTTGGGCGTGGTGCTTTATTTGGTCCAGTTGTAGCAGCAGCAGTGATTTTACCTGCATCGACTCTGCCCAATTTGGCGGGTTCTGGCATGAAAGATAGTAAACAGTTAACTCGGCTACGACGCCAGAAATTGGCGCAAGTGATTCAAGAGTTAGCCGTCGATTGGAGTATTGGTTATGCCACCAGTGCGGAAATCGACCAGATTAATATCTTACAAGCTTCTCTGTTGGCAATGAAACGGGCTGTGCTTAAGTTGAAAGTACAGCCCAATTTATGCCTGATCGATGGAAGACAGGCATTAGTAGGTTTACCTGTACCCCAAAAAAATCTGATTAAAGGAGATCAGCGATCGCTAGAAATTGCGGCGGCTAGTATTGTGGCGAAAGTTTGGCGGGATGATTTAATTGGACGTTTAGCCACGAAATATCCTGATTATGATTTAGCCGCTAATAAGGGATATGGAACTCAACGACATCGCTTAGCCCTCCAACAGTTGGGTCCTTCGCCACAGCATCGCCGCTCCTTTCGTCCTTGTCAACTCCAGGATGGGGGATGAGGGAGCTGGGGAAGTTCACTCAAAACTCTACCTTACCTTGATGGCGATGGTGAAAGCCCCCACGCTTTTAGCTGGGGGATGAAACCG